>JAFLUS010000220.1 GCA_022508685.1 Prevotellaceae bacterium
AAAAACCTTTGTCGAATCAAAATAAAAACGTAACTTTGCAAGCCAATTTATGTGCAGACGCTCCCCGAAGCGTCTAATTGGGTGTGTGGATAGTGCGTCCTATTAGCCGGGAACATGGTCCGTGAATCACCGAATACAGGCACATGGATGGTAAACAAAAACAATAAAGTAACAACAAAAAGAACAAAGGAAACGCAATGAACACGTTAAGTTTCAGCACTCACTTTGCAACACCCGAAGAAGCCGACAAGCAATGGGTTGTGGTAGACGCCGCAGCAGAGCCCATCGTGGGTCGTCTGGCTTCGAAAGTTGCAAAAATCCTGCGTGGCAAGTACAAGCCATGCTTCACTCCTAATCAGGATTGTGGTGACAACGTCATCATCATCAACGCCAACAAAATCGAATTCACTGGCGCCAAGTGGACGGACAAAGAGTACATCACTTTCTCTGGTTATCCCAGCGGACAGCACCGCATCACTGCAGCCAACCAAGCAAAGAAGCCTTTCGGTTACGAACGCATCCTGCGTCATGCCGTGAAGGGTATGCTTCCAAAAGGTCGCCTCGGCGCAAAGGTACTGAAGAACCTCTACATCTTCGACGGTCCGGAGCACGACAAGCAGGCTCAGACTCCTAAAACAATTGATATTAAAGCGCTTAAATAATTATCAAATATGGAAGTAGTACACGCAATCGGTCGTCGCAAGGCAGCAGTTGCCCGCGTATATCTTTCGGAAGGCACAGGAAAGATTACTATCAATAAAAGAGACCTCAAAGATTATTTCCCTTCTGAACTCGTGCAGTTCGTGGTGAAGCAGCCGCTCAACCTCCTCAACGTTGCTGAAAAGTATGACGTGAAGGTGAATGTTTATGGTGGTGGTTTCACCGGTCAGAGCCAAGCGCTCCGCCTCGCTATCGCACGTGCTCTCGTGAAAATCAATGCTGAAGACAAGAAGGCTCTCCGTGCTGAAGGCTTCATCACTCGCGACTCTCGCGTCGTAGAACGCAAGAAGCCGGGTCAGCCCAAGGCTCGCCGCAGATTCCAGTTCAGCAAGCGTTAATCATTATCGTTTAGTATCTAAACCGAGTGGACTTTGCGCGTAACGCAAAAAACGACATCATCCACGCGCAGACTACCATCCGGTTGAGTGAAACACTTAAAAAGAAAGTAAACAAAATGTCAAGAACATCATTCGACGCCCTGCTCGAGGCAGGTGCACACTTCGGTCACCTCAAAAGAAAGTGGAACCCCGCTATGGCTCCTTACATCTTCATGGAGCGCAACGGCATTCACATCATTGACCTCCACAAAACGGTTGCAAAGGTAGACATCGCAGCCGAAGCACTGAAGCAAATTGCTAAAAGTGGAAAGAGAATTCTCTTTGTTGCTACTAAAAAACAGGCTAAAGAAGTCGTTGCCGAGAAGGCAGCATCGGTAAATATGCCATACGTTATCGAACGTTGGCCCGGCGGTATGCTCACCAACTTCCCCACTATCCGCAAGGCGGTGAAGAAGATGGCTACCATCGACAAAATGCTCACTGACGGAACTTACGACAAACTGTCGAAGCGCGAAAACCTCCAAATCCGCCGCAAGCGCGAAAAGTTGGAAAAGAACCTCGGTTCTATCGCTGACCTCACTCGTCTGCCGTCTGCTCTCTTCGTTATCGACGTGATGAAGGAAAACATTGCCGTACGCGAAGCAAACCGCCTCGGCATCCCCGTATTCGCTATCGTCGACACGAACTCCAACCCCGACAACATCGACTTTGTCATCCCCGCTAACGACGATTCGACGAAGGCTATCGACGTGATTCTCGGTGCAGTCTGCACGGCTATCAACGAAGGTCTCGAAGAACGTAAGGCTGAGAAGGTAGACATGGAAGCAGCAGGAGAAGGCGAAAACGAAAAGGCTGAAAAGCCCGCTCGCAAGCGCACTCCGAAAGCACGCGCAGAGAAGAAGGAAGAAACCGTAGAAGCACCGGAGGCTGAAGCAGCACCCGCCGCTACGGAAGAAACTCCTGCAACTGAAGAAACAACGACTGCCGAAGAGGCATAATGACAAAACGTGTAACACGGATTGCGCACGCATCCGTGTTACACCAACAAAATCAAAATTATATATACAACACAATGGCTGTTACATTACAAGAAATCAATGCGCTGCGTCAGAAGACACAGGCAGGTCTGATGGACTGCAAGAAGGCTCTCACTGAAGCCAACGGCGACATGGACGCAGCAATGGAAATCCTTCGCAAGAAAGGTCAACTCGTTGCAGCAAAGCGTAGCGACCGCGAGGCTGCCGAAGGTTGTGTATTGGCAAAAGTAGATGGTAACTTTGGCGCAATGATTGCTCTCAAGTGCGAAACCGACTTCGTAGCGAAGAACGCAGATTTCGTCGCACTCGCAAACAAAATCATCGATGCTGCCGTTGCCAACAAATGCAAGACACTCGACGAAGTAAAGGCACTCGATATCGACGGAACAACGGCTGCTGAAGCAGTGGTAGACCGTTCGGGCGTAACGGGTGAAAAGATGGAACTCGACGGATATGCAACCGTTGAAGGCGAACAAATCGTTGCTTACAACCATATGGGACAGAACTTCCTCTGCACCCTCGTTGCATTCAACAAACCTTGCAGCGAAGAAGTTGCCAAGGGCGTTGCCATGCAGGTTGCCGCAATGTCGCCCATCGCACTCGACGAAGCAAGCGTTCCCGAATCTGTGAAGGAAACAGAATTGAAGAACTCTGTTGAGAAGGCAAAGCAGAACCAAGTGAACAAAGCCGTAGAAAACGCGCTGAAGAAGGCTGGCATCAACCCTGCACACGTAGACTCTGAAGACCACATCGAGTCGAACACGACGAAGGGATGGATTACACCCGAACAGGCTGCACAGGCTCGCGAAATCAAGGCTACCGTGGCTGCTGAAGCAGAAAAGGCACTCAAGCCCGAAATGATTCAGAACATCGCCAAGGGTATGGTTGCCAAGTTCTACAAAGAATCTTGCCTGCTCGAACAAGCATACATCGACGACAACAAGGTAAGCGTGGCACAGTTCCTCCAAAGCAACGACAAGGAACTGACGGTTACGGACTTCAAGCGCTACACTCTCCGCGCAGAATAATTCCGCACACGCACTACATGAAAAATCGCGGTAGATACGCCAACGTGTCGTGTCTACCGCGATTATTTTATTGCAATCTGTACGCCGTCAGTTTACTGCGACAGGTTTTCATCCCAATTCTGAATTACGATGCGGTTATCGGTCTTGAATACGGCACCATATCCCACCGGTTTATCGTCAGCAAAACGTCCGTAGTAGAAATCGCCGTCGGCATAGTAATAGATGCCATAGCCGTCGCGACGTCCGTTCACCGTTTCGCCTACATACTTTGCACCATTCGCATAACTGATTTGCACATACTTCCATTGCGCCTTGCGTTCTGCATTGGGCAGATAGTCTACACCATCCTTCACGACGACCTTCACTTCCGACGTCTGCAAATCGTACACCACGTGGTGCTGCTCCGTACCCACTTCGACGGATTGGCTGTTTTGCTTGATGCCGAACAGCAGAATGCCGTTATAGAAAGCGCCTGTAGCCATCGAGCCGCTGTTGAAGTAGAACGTACCGAACCCATACGCCTCGCCTTCGGGTGTGAATTGTCCGAAATATTGTCCTGAACTGGAGTTCAATATGCTTGCTGCATAATTGCGAACCACATCCACATACACGGCTTCGTATTCCGTCGGTATCAACGGATAGCGGTCCAGCCGTGCAAATTGCGCCTTCACTGCCGTCGTGCCGACAGCGAAAAGCAACAAAAATAAAAGTTTCTTCATATTCCGCAGAATTTTGTGCAAAGTTACGGATTATCAACGGAACAAACGAAGGATTTGCGATTTTTCACAGCCGTCACTATACAGCAGCGAGGTATTCTGCCAGCATTTCGGCACAGCGTTC
>JAFLUS010000221.1 GCA_022508685.1 Prevotellaceae bacterium
AATATTCCTCCTCATCCCAAAGGAAGTCTTCTTTTGAAGGGTAGTCGGGCCATATTTCTTCTATGGATTCGTAGACGTCGCCTTCGTCTTCGATTTCGTTGAGGTTTTCGATAACTTCCATCGGGGCACCGCTACGCGTGGCGTAGTCGATGAGTTCGTCCTTTGTTGCTGGCCAAGGTGCATCTTCGAGAGAGATTGCCAATTCCAATGTCCAATACATGTGCTATTGTTTTTCTTTAGTAAGTTGTTAAATGTGGTGCAATCGGTTTTTTGCCGAAAGCAAGGGCAAAAATAGTGGAAAGTGTCGAGATAGAAAAATATGAACGCTTAAAAAATGTTATTTTGTACGCGGTGACCATAGGATTTCTTCGTGTTGGGCACAGATGTTGAGTTTTCGGGCAAGAACGAAGAAGAAATCGGAGAGGCGGTTGACGTAGGTGAGCACACAGGGGTCGAGTGCCGTTTCGGCATGGAGCAGAAGGATTTTGCGCTCTGCACGACGGCAGACGGTACGGCAGACATGGGCGAGGGCTGCACTGCGCGTTCCGCCCGGAAGGACGAAGGCGCGGAGGCGTGGCAGGTGTTCGTCAATGGTGTCGATGGCTTGCTCCAAGCGGGCGACCATGTCGGGCGTGACGGTGCAGGAGGGCGGAAGGTCGGTGCAAGTGGTGTCGGTCGCAAGGTAGGAACCGACGACGAAGAGGGTGTGCTGAATGTCGGTGAGGAGTGCACGGTCGGCAGCGTCGTCGACGTAGGTGACGAGCAACCCGATTTGACTGTTGAGTTCGTCGATGGTGCCGTAGGCGTCCAGCCGCGTGCAACATTTTGCCACACGTTCTCCGCCTACGAGGCTGGTGGTGCCGGTGTCGCCCGTTCGGGTGTAGATGATGGATTTCACGGTATGGAAATATGTGTGGGTTATGCCAAGCGACTACAGCGCCTGCATGTCGTTGAGGTGCTTGTAATATCCTTGCTGGGCTATCAGTTCGTCGTGAGTGCCTTGTTCCACGATGCGTCCTTCGTGGAGCACATAGATGCGGTCGGCATTCTTGATAGTGGAAAGGCGGTGGGCAATGGCGATGGTGGTGCGCGAGTGCATGAGCCGTTCCAGCGCGTCTTGCACGAGTTTCTCGCTTTCGGTGTCGAGCGCAGAGGTGGCTTCGTCGAGTATCAGTATGGGCGGATTTTTCAGAATGGCGCGTGCAATGGAGATGCGTTGCCGCTGTCCGCCCGACAGCCTGCAGCCGCGGTCGCCGACTTTGGTGTCGTAGCCGTTCTCCATTTCCATGATGAAGTCGTGGGCGTTGGCGATGCGGGCTGCCGCTTCCACCTGTTCCTGTGTGGCAGACTCCATGCCGAAGGCGATGTTGTTGAACACGGTGTCGTTGAAGAGGATGGCTTCCTGATTGACGTTGCCGATGATGCCGCGCAGGCTTTTTATCTTCAAGTCCTTGATGCTGCGGCCGTCTATCAGGATGTCGCCGTCGACGATGTCGTGATAGCGCGGGATGAGGTCGACCAGCGTGCTCTTGCCCGACCCCGACTGCCCGACGAGCGCAATGGTCTGTCCCTTCGGCACGACGAGGTTGATGTCGTGCAGCACTTCGCGCTGTTCGGTGTAGGAGAAACTGACGTGGCGCAGTTCGATGCGGTCTTCCAGTCCGTGGATGTCCTGTGCGTCGGGCGACTCCTTGATAGGGTTCTGCGCGTTGAGAATTTTGTTCACGCGCTCCATCGACGCCAGTCCTTTCTGTATGGTGTAACTCGTTTTCGACAACTCCTTCAGCGGCTGCAGCGAGGTGTAGAGGATGACGAGGTAGTAGATGAACTTGCTGGCATCAATGGGAGAATGTCCCGAGAAGATGAGGTAGCCGCCGAACCACAGCACGATGACAATCATGCACGTGCCCAGAAATTCGCTGACGGGGTGTGCCGCACTTTGTCGGATGGCAACGTGCTTCGATGCGTTGCGAAATTCGTTGTTCGTGTGGAAGAACCGGCGTTCCATCGTCTTTTCAGCGATGAATGCCTTGATGATGCGCAGACCGCCCAACGTTTCTTCGATAAGGCTCACGCCGTCGCTCCACCGCTGCTGTGCAAGCAGCGAACGGCGTTTCAGCGTCTTGCCCACGCGCCCGATGCCGAATGCCATGACGGGCACGACGATGAGCGTGAACAGCGTGAGTTCCCAACTGATGGCGATGAGCGTGCCGATGTAAATCAGCAGAAAAATGGGGTTCTTAATCAATGCGTCGAGCGACGACGTGATAGACGCTGCCACTTCGCTCACGTCGGAGGTGGCGCGTGCCAGAATGTCGCCTTTGCGTTCTTCGCTGAAGAAGGAGAGCGGCAGCGACAGGATTTTCTTATACAGGTTGTTGCGAATGTCGCGCACGACACCCGTGCGGAGCGGTATCAGCGTGGCACTGCCGGCAAAATAGGAGGCGGTCTTCAGCAACGTCAGAAATGCCAGACCGATGCCCAGCAGCAGCAACGTCGTCGCCTCGCCGTAGGCGGAAATGAGTTCTTGGGAATAGTAGTAGAGATTGTTCAGCGCCGTATCCTTCAGACTGCCTTCGCCCCACGGAATGAAGTCGTAGTGGCTTTGTTCGATTTTGAACAGAATGTTGAGGATAGGCAGCAGCAGCGTGAAACTGAACACATTGAAGAATGCCGTCAGAATGTTGAACGCCAGCGTTGCTGCCATGTACTTTCGGTAAGGGACAAAATACTTGCCCATCATGCTGAAAAAATCTCTCATTTCCTTCCGAAGTCTGCGGGGATTTCACCCCAGTTTTCCGTATCCCATTTCAGAATGGGGTTGCTGTATGTGTTGGTCTGCAACCAACGTTCGGCACGCTCGATGATGCCGAACAGTTCGGCATTTTCGGGCGTCCGCTGCAGTGTCGTCTTGCACTTGCGCTTCTGCACCCATATCTGTGCCGTGCGGCTGTCGCTGTAAATCGTCATCGTGGGCAGGTTGCGCTGCTTCAGCAACGCCAGCGCATGGACGATGGCGAGAAACTCGCCGATGTTGTTCGTGCCCTGCACGGGGCCGAAGTGGAAAATCTGCTTCCCACTGGGCAAATGCACGCCACGATACTCCATGGGGCCCGGATTGCCGCTGCAAGCCGCATCAACGGCGATTGCCTCTCCCGTCTGCACCATCGTGCTACATTCTTTCGGGCATCTCGATGCCCAACAGACCCATTCCGAGGCTCACGACCTTGCCCACCGCCTTCGACAGCGCCAGACGGAACGCACGTTTGCGCTCGTCCTGTTCGCCGAGGATGCTGTAGTCGTGGTAGAACTGGTTGAACTCCTTCGTCAGTTCGTAGCAGTAGTTGGCGATGCCCGACGGGCTGTAGTCGCTGCCCGCCTGACGCACGACGGCGCGGAAACTGTTGAGTTTCTGTATCAGTGCGATTTCCTTTTCAGACAATTCGATGCCCTCTGCCGCACATGCCGCATCGAGTCCCTGCTCGTGGGCCTTGCGCAGGATGCTCGCGATGCGGGCATAGGTGTATTGGATGAACGGCCCCGTGTTGCCGTTGAAGTCGATGGATTCTTCGGGATTGAACAGCATGTTCTTGCGTGCATCCACCTTGAGGATGAAGTATTTCAGCGCACCGAGACCCACCTTGCGAGCCACCTCGCGTGCTTCCACGTCGGAGAGTTGTATCTTCTTCGTCATCTCCTTCGACGCGTCGTAGGCATCCTGTATCATCTGCTCCATCAGGTCGTCGGCATCGACCACGGTGCCTTCGCGCGACTTCATCTTGCCGTTGGGCAGTTCCACCATGCCGTAGGAGAAGTGCACGAGGTCTTTTCCCCAACTGAACCCGAGTTTGTCGAGCAGTATCGACAGCACTTGGAAATGGTAGTTCTGCTCGTTGCCCACGACGTAAATCATCTTGTCGATGGGATAGTCCT
>JAFLUS010000222.1 GCA_022508685.1 Prevotellaceae bacterium
TAGCTCGCCAGGCTCATAACCTGGAGGTCGCATGTTCGAGTCCTGCCCCCGCAACTCAAGAAAGAGGGAAAGTTGAAGCGTTCAACTTTCCCTCTTTTCATATATATATGTCCGTTGCAGACATCAGAGCACTACTCCAAGACGGTGGCTTTGACGATGCGAATGTCGCGCAACGGACGGTCGGACTTGTCGGTACGCGCCTTCTCAATCTCGAGCACCACCTTCATGCCTTGCACCACTTCGCCGAACACCGTGTAGTCGCCATCCAACCACGGCGCACCACCTTGCGACCGATAGATGCGTTTCTGCTCGGCAGTGAAGCGCACAGGCGGAGTCTCGTCAATCTCCATCTGCGCCTCCGTGCGCAAGTCGCTGAGCCGGTTTTCATATTTCCGCTGTTCGCGTGCCCGACGCAGCGCTTCCAGTTCTTCAGCATGCTCCTGCACCTTCTGCTGATACAATTCCACGATGCGTGCCTGCTGTTTGGCATCTTCATAACCGACGAGTTGTTCCTCGTTCTGAAACTTGCCCGTCACGATGTAGAACTGGAATTTGTCCGACGCCTTCTGCGGATTGTTTTCATCGCCTTCGCGTGCCGCCGCCAATACACCACGGCGGTGGTAGTGCGTCGGATAGACGATTTCAGCAGGAATGGTGGGCCCCAACGCCATCGAATCTTCGGGTGCGACTTTCGGAAAATCGCCAGTACGCGTATCGGGGTCGCCCGTCTGAATCATGAAGTTGCGGATGACGCGATGAAAAGCCACGTCGTCGTACATTCCCGCCTTTACATTCTGAATGAAGTTGTCGCGATGTCCGGGCGTATCGTTGTAGAGTTTCACGCGGATGTCGCCCGCCGTCGTCTGCAGCAGCACCTCCGTTTCCTTCGTGCCATTCTGCCCGTTGCAACTTGCGGCAAAAAGCCCGCACAGCAGCAATCCTGTCAAAAAGAGTTTTTTCATGTGCTTGTCGTTGATAGACCGATTATTACGGCAAAATTACAATAAAAATTCCTAACTTTGCACACATTTTATTGAAAAAACGCACCGTCGGCACCCTCGTCCGCGCAGTGCGACCCTATTCACCATGCGACATTCCATTGTTTTTTCGCTATCTCCGCTCACGCAACGCATTCTGCGCGTTGCCCTGCCAGCCATCGTCAGCAACATCACGGTACCACTCTTGGGACTTGTCGACGTCGCCATTACGGGACACCTCGGCAGTGCCGCCTACATCGGTGCCATCGCCGTCGGCACCATGATTTTCAACGTCCTCTACTGGCCCTTCGGTTTTCTGCGCATGGGCACGAGCGGACTGACCGGACAGATGCTCGGTGCACGTCGGCTCGACGAAGTGGCGCGTCTGCTCGTCCGTTCCCTCCTCATTGCTGCAGCCCTCGCCCTGCTCTTCATTCTGCTGCAGCAACCCATTCTCCACGCAGCATGGCTCTTCATGCACCCCACACCCGAAGTGCGACCGCTTGCCGCCACCTATTTCCACATCTGCATCTGGGGCGCACCCGCCGTATTCGGACTTTATAGCCTCAACGGGTGGTGCATCGGACAGCAAAATTCGCGCATCCCCATGACCGTAGCCATCGTGCAAAACGTCATCAACATCACCCTCAGCCTATTGCTCGTCCGCGTCTGCGGCATGAAAGTCGAAGGCGTCGCCCTCGGCACCCTCGTCGCCCAGTATGCCGGACTGCTCCTCTCCGCCACCCTCTGTCTGCACCGCTACGGCCGACTCCGTCGCTATTTCTCATGGGACGGCATGTTCGAACGCACCACCATGCGCCGCATCTTCGTCGTCAACAGCGACATTTTCTTGCGCAGCCTTTTCCTCGCCGGCGTCAATCTGTTCATCACCGCAGCCGGTTCATGGCAAGGCAACGACATCCTCGCCGTCAACACCCTGCTCATGCAATTCTTCTTCGTCTACTCCTACTTCATCGACGGATTTGCCTATGCCGGCGAAGCCCTCTGCGCCAAGGCACTCGGAGCACGACGCCACACGCAATTCCGCCGCACCATCCGCCACATTTTCCTGTGGGGCACAGCCGTTTCCCTCCTCTTCATTCTGCTCTTCGCCTTCAGCGGCACCACCTTCGTCCGTTGGCTCACCGACCAACCCTCCGTCATCCACATCTCCGCACGCTATCTCCCATGGATTGTCGCCGTCCCCGTAGCCGGCATGGCAGCCTTCCTGTGGGACGGCATCTTCGTCGGCACCACCGCCACTCGCCAACTTTTCATCTCCACCTTCGCAGCCGCCATCGTCTTTTTCGCCACTTACTACGGCCTACCCCACCTCTTCGCCGCCGATACCAACCACATCCTGTGGCTCGCCTTCATCCTCTACCTCATCACCCGCGGCGTCACCCAAACCATCCTCTACCCCACCATTTGGAAAGTAAGTTGAATTTGCAAAAACACAACCTATGCTTCCAACATCTAAAAATTCTTGCAAAAAAAACATCGATAGCGGACAACAATTGATGTTTTATATCAGTTCTCGTCCGCTATCGCCATTTTTTTTAATTCAAATCAAGCTATTTTTGCCTATTAATATAGAAAATGGTGATGAAGAATGATTGTGGATTGTTAAAAGTGCATTCCAAATTGCATATATCTGTATACCAAACTTGATAGAAATATTCTAAAAGATGCAGTTAGTTCATATTTTAATAACTAGAATTTGGATTTTAAGCACGAACCTGGAATCTTTCCCTACACTTTTCGTTCTGAGTTATTCTTTAAAACCCTGGAATATAGTTTTTATTCAGCGAATGAAAATATTCACGGATTGAGTACCATACGAAATCGTAATCAGCAGTATGGGTAAATGGTTATTCGTTCAGCCTTCTATCGCCAAGTTTCTTTCCATCAGAGTCTTTCCAATCATTCCACCCATTACTTGGACGCCCAAGCACAAAATTGGAAGCACGACTCGGTGAATCAAATGAAACGTCATGAAGAAGAACGATTTCTCCTTTATTTGTCTTACAATGCTCTTTTATGAATTTGTCACGTGAAGCTCCCATTTGAAAACTTTTGGCAACATTAGTTGCCAAAATACTACCTTTAAGCAGTGTAAATCTTTTCTCTTGTTCATTATAAAAACCACAACCTTTTGCAGGGCGATTGGTCGCTTGTATGAAATATAAATGTTCTGTGTGTATTTTTTGTGTAGCCTTTTGCTGTGTATTTTCAAAAATGCCACATCCATAGAATGTGCACAAAAATCGTATACTACTGAAGAAACTCGTCATATCACTAGTACGATAAGTAGGAAGGCTTGGTTTTTTAGGATTAGCACTATTCAAAAGTTTAAAAGTTCCATTCTTTTGAGCTTCCTTAATACCTAGATATTCGAGATACCTTACATCATCTCCATATAATTGATGGTTATCAGAAATAAAAACCAAAGCTGTATTCCAAAAATCTTTCTTTTGGACATGGTCATTTTTTCGATTAGCAAAATCCGTTGTTTGACCAATATATGCCAGTGGTTTCTCTACGTCGGTAGGTCCAAGCAAGATATATAATGCAGACTGACCAAAAATATTGGGAATACTATCAGCTAACGTAATTTCTGCACGCGGAATGACATAAAGATGACATGGGTTAGCTCCCATATAGATATTCCTTGCCCCTTCAAGTTTACCATTTATCAACTCTGTATGTATGGTAAAAGTTTTACTATTTTCCATGATTTTCCCCTATTTTAACTAGTTTAATGTGCAAAGATAGCATATTACAAGTATCAACGAATATCCCAATAACTTATCGCACCTTGAGCAAATCGCCTTCGACGGGGGTGTAGTCGTCGGCTTTGAAATTCATCTTGTAGAGACTATTGAGGCGCATTCCGTGCTTTTGGGCGATGG
>JAFLUS010000223.1 GCA_022508685.1 Prevotellaceae bacterium
CGGTGCAAAATTACGAATAAAACGCCACATACGCAAACCCTCCCCGCTTTTTCTACCTACAGCATACCTACACTTCCCCACCGACAACCAATATATATAATTAAGGTGACACACGCCTATGCGTGGAAAAATGCAAAAAAGCCTTTGCAATAATGATTACAAAGGCTTTTTTTATGCAATATATACGAACCTATTAGCGTACAGGGATGATGACGAAGCGGAATTGGTAATCGGCGTATGGCATCTGATATTCCTTGCGAGGCCATGCACCCCATGAATTCACACAACCGATACCCATTTGACGCTGTGCGATATGCACGCTCGTGAATGGACGTTCCACGAGGTCGCCACTGTGGTGCTGCGCCTTGTCTTCACCGGTCGACAGGTCGTCGGTCAGGTAAGGCAGCGACGAACATTCCATGGGGTCGGAACTGCGGAATTCCAGACCTTTACCTTGAGCGTCGGTCACGCGCCACCAACGAACTTGGGTCTTGTTTCCTGATTCCTGCGGACGCGGATAACGGCTCCAGTATTGCTCCGAAACTTGTTGGTGGTAAGTACCGATAGTGGCAAAATCCTTGCGGTCGATATAGTTTTCCTGAGGGCCTTTGCCATAGAAATCAATCTGATTGAAACGCTGCGGCATTTGCAGTTCCATTCCGTAGCGGAGCGGTGCTACGTCGTCGCTTTCGTGACGGCCACGACGACGATTGCCGTCAGCCTGTGCAGTTTCTTCCTGCGCTTTCTTTTCGGGCATCTTCAGCGATTCGTCTACGGTCAGTTTGCCATCGGGCGAAACGGTGTACGTCAGCGTGAGCGTCGCGCGGTTCACTTCGTAAGTTGCCGTGAGCACATAGTTGGATGCTTGCTTTTCGTGTGTGAACGACTTGAGTTGCATCCACGGATTGTGCCATATACGCATGCGGCGTTGGAGCGATGCACCATGGTCGTTGTCGGTCGGTGCACGCCAAAAGTCGGGACGCAGTTGGTAGCCTTCCTCAAGCATGGGCTGTCCGTCTACGTCGATGTAGGCAACGTTTCCGGAATGCGAATCGAAGGTGTAGGATGTTCCGTTGGCAGATACGACCACGTATGCCGTGTGGACTTCAGCCTTCACGTCGCCTTCCGTGGCAGTCGTCATGTTTGCCTGCCAGTCGTAGTCGGTGAGAACAAACTGGTCGTGAGCAATGATTTCGCCCTTTGACAGGAGGCGCACGTCTTGGTTGAGCACATAACTGATGTTGCAGACCAGTTCCTTGCCCTTCAGCGACTTGTCCTTCAGGGCGTCGGCAATGGCTTTGATTTTCACCGTGCGGCGTGTCTGCGGAGCGATGTTCAGTTTTTCTACATCTACCGTTCCTTCACTGACTTTCTGTCCTTCGGCTTCGATGACATAGTGCAACGTCACATCCTTGATGGGCACGAAGAAGTTTTCGTTGTAAATTTCCACCGTACCGCTCGCCTTGTCCTTGAGCGTCGTCCAGATGTTTTGGTAGTAATACTGCACTTCGTAGGCATGGGGATGAGGAACGCGGTCGGCGCTGATGACGCCGTTCATGTTGAAGTTGTTGTCGCTGGCGGGGAAACGGCCGAAGTCGCCACCATATGCCATGATTTCCTTACCGGTCACCTTGCTCTTCGAGCGCAGTCCTTGGTCGATGTAGTCCCAAATATATCCGCCTTGATATTTCGGATATTTGCGGATGAGGTCCCAATATTCCTTGAAGCCGCCGATGCTGTTACCCATGGCGTGGGCATATTCGCACTGGATGAGCGGACGCGGATTGTCGCCTTGCGCATATTTTTCGCAAGGTCCGTAGTCGTAGTACATGGGGCAGAAAATGTCGGTCTTGCCATTCTGTCCGGCTTGTTCATACTGAACAGGGCGGCTGGGGTCGTACTGCTTCACCCAATCGTAGGCGTCTTCGAAGTTCTTGCCATAACCTGCCTCGTTACCCAAACTCCATACGATGATGCTTGGGTGGTTCTTCAGCACTTGCACGTTGTGCTTATTGCGCTCGATGTGGGCGTCGTGGTAGTCTTCGCGCTTTGCCAGCGTCTTGTCGCCATAACCCATTCCGTGGCTCTCGATGTTGGCTTCAGCCGTCACGTAGATACCAAATTCGTCGCAGAGCGAGTACCAAATGGGGTCGTCGGGATAGTGGCACGTGCGGACGGCATTCACGTTGAGTTGCTTCATGATTTGGATGTCCTGAATCATGCGTTCAACGCCGACCACATATCCGCCGTCGGGGTCGAGTTCGTGGCGGTCGACACCCTTAATCAGCACGGGCTGACCATTGACCAACAACTGTGCATTCTTGATTTCCACCTTGCGGAAACCAACCTTCTGCGGAATCACTTCCAACACCGCGCCGTCGGCACCCTTGAGCGTCAGCATCAACTGATAGAGGTAAGGCGTTTCGGCTGTCCACTTATGCACGTTCTTCACGATGCCGTCCTTGCCGACAGCAACTGCTTCGCCTTCAGCATCGAACAATTGCCAATCCACCGTTGCGTTGGCACCCTTCACGTCGTAATCCAGCGTCAGCACACCATCGCGATAGTTGTTCGTGAGGTCGGCATGAACGAAAATATCCTCCACGTGAGTCTGCGGACGGGCGTAGAGATACGTATTGCGGGCAAGACCGCACAAGCGCCAGAAGTCTTGGTCTTCGAGATAACTTCCGTCGCACCAACGCATGATTTGCAGCGCGATGAGGTTGTCCTCACCCGTGCGTACATATTTGGTAATGTCAAACTCGGCAGCCACTTTCGAATCCTCGCTGTAGCCTACATACTGACCATTCACATAGACCGTCACGTTGCTCGTTGCCGACCCAATGTGCATGATGATTTGCTCGCCTTTCCACTCGGCAGGGATTTCGAATGAGCGGCGATAACTGCCCACCCAGTTGTTCAAGTCCTGCACGTAGGGCGGATTGGTTTCCCAATCGTTGCGCCACGCATACTGGTTGTTGACGTAGATGGCTTCGCCAAAGCCGTTGAGTTCCCACATTCCGGGCACCGGCATGGTCGACCACTTCGTGTCGTCATAACCTACTGCCTCAAATCCCGCAGGACGTTCGTTGGCATTGCGCACGAAATTAAATTTCCACTCGCCTTCGATGCTCATGTAGCGCCTCGACTGCTCTTTCTTTCCGAAACGTGCCACTGCTTCGTTCTCAAAAGCGAAGAAGTCCGACACGTTTTCCATGCGGTTGTCCGCATTCTTGCGAGGGTCGTTCCACATTGGCTGTGTCTGCGCCGACATCCTCGCCATGCCCAATGCCATGACGGCACCCAGCATTAAAATCCGTTTGTTCATAAAGATTGTATTAGGTGTTGATATTCGTCCTTGCAAAGATAGCAAAAACACGGAATACTACGAAATATTCACTTACAAAAATCGTCAGCCTCCGAAAAAACAGAATAAAAAGAAAGCACGCACACCATGCAGTGTACGTGCTTTCTATATGCAGTAGATGAAATCAGTCCATATTATTTCTTGCCAAGACCTTTGTAGCGAGTCATGAACTTGTCTACGCGACCTGCCGTGTCGACCAGTTTAGCCTTACCTGTGTAGAACGGGTGCGAACTCGACGAGATTTCAAGTTTCACTACCGGGTATTCTACGCCTTCAAACACTTCAGTGTCGTTCGTCTTTGCAGTGGAGCGCGAAAGGAACATATCGCCATTCGACATATCCTTGAAAATCACTTCGCGATAATTCTCCGGATGTATACCTTTTTTCATTTCTTCTGTAATGTTTTAATTCTAAGTGGTGGTAACACTTATCTTGTGTAATGGAGTGAGCGGAAAACGAGACTCGAACTCGCGACCCCAACCTTGGCAAGGTTGTGCTC
>JAFLUS010000224.1 GCA_022508685.1 Prevotellaceae bacterium
TGCCATTTCCAATCCGAACTCTACAGACAGCGGATGCCTGCCATCGTCTTTCCCGATACGCAAGAACCCGGCTTTACTGTTGTAAAGTGTATTGTCTGCATATCGTTCTTGCTTGTGCGTAAACTCATGTTGCCAATGGTCGTCGGTAAATCTGCCGTAACTGATATGCCCTTTGAATTGCAACCATCCTCGTGTCAATGGCACTTGCCACCAGTCAGGTAATTCCAATCGTACTTGCGGAATGGGACGGGCGTTGATGCCTAAAGTCTGTGAACCGGTACTCAATTCGTTGTTTTTGAGTTCCATCGGACGCTCTTTTGCCCCGATGGTCAGCCTGCCAGCCTTGTATTGCGCTTCGCCATAGAGTTGCTGCAGCATGAAGGTGGATGTGTAGTTGGTGCCGACGGCTGCGTCAACTCCAAATCCGATACGCCACTTGCGCATGGAATCAGTCTCTATCGGGCGGATGAGACTTCCGCGCAGCAGTGAAGAATAGTTTTCGACAGACACCAAGCCATGCCGGTTGGACGTGAGCCAGAAGGGTGCATGGTCGCCGCCACTCGCCATGCCATTGAGTTCACTGGTGTATTCCACCCCATTCAATAAACGCGGTATGCCACCGTCTGCGTTCTGCTGGGCAGATACAGACAATGGCATACAAATAAGTATGAGATAGAATAATCGTCGTGTCATGATATGCCCTTCATAGGGCGCGAATGGTTGGTGTCAATCCCTTTATTTTGCAAAACTTACAGCACGAGTCTCGCGAATGACCGTAATCTTGACTTGCCCCGGGTAAGTCATTTCGTCTTGAATCTTCTTCGCAATTTCGTTGCTGAGCGTTTCCGTTTCTTGGTCGCTGATTTTGTCTGCACCGACAATGACGCGCAGTTCGCGACCGGCTTGTATGGCATACGTCTTGGTGACGCCCGGATAGGCTGCTGCCAGCGATTCCAAATCGTTCAGACGTTTGATGTATGCCTCTACAATTTCACGGCGCGCACCGGGACGTGCACCGGAAATAGCGTCGCAGACTTGCACGATGGGGGAGAGGAGGGTCGTCATTTCCATCTCGTCGTGGTGGGCACCGATGGCGTTCACGATATCAGCCTTTTCCTTATATTGTTCTGCCAATTTTGCGCCGTAGAGAGCGTGCGGGAGTTCAGGGTCTTCATCGGGCACCTTACCAATATCGTGGAGCAGACCTGCGCGACGTGCTTTTTTGGGATTCAGACCCAGTTCACTTGCCATCACTGCACAAAGGTTAGCAGTTTCGCGAGCATGCTGCAACAGGTTTTGTCCGTAGGAAGAGCGGTATTTCATCTTGCCGACAATGCGGATGAGTTCCGGATGCAGACCATGGATGCCGAGGTCGATGGCGGTGCGCTTTCCCGTTTCGATGATTTCGTCCTCCACTTGCTTCTTCACTTTGGCAACGACTTCCTCGATGCGTGCAGGGTGGATACGTCCGTCAGCAACGAGTTGGTGGAGTGCCAAACGGCAAACTTCACGACGTACAGGGTCGAAGGCTGAAATGACGATGGCTTCAGGAGTATCGTCTACCACAATTTCAGTTCCCGTAGCCGCTTCAAGTGCACGAATATTGCGTCCTTCACGTCCGATGACACGTCCTTTGACTTCGTCGGAATCAATATGGAATACCGATACAGAGTTTTCTACAGCCGTTTCCGTTGCTACGCGTTGGATGCTCTGAATGACGATGCGTTTAGCCTCTTTGTTGGCAGCCATCTTGGCGTCATCGATGATTTCGTTGATGTACTGCTGCGCTTGACTCTTTGCTTCGTCTTTCATGCTTTCAACGAGATGCTCTTTGGCTTCTTCGGCAGACAATCCGCTGATGGCTTCGAGTTTTATCCGCTCCTGTTCCGTCATTTTATCCAGTTCTTCCTTCTTCAGTTCCAAAGCCTTGGCTTGACGGTCAAGGTTTTCTTTCGTCGAATCATTTTCGGCTTTCTTACGTTGCAAATCTTCGTGACGTTGGTTCAGTGAGATTTCACGTTGTTTCAATTTGTTTTCAGCCTGTTGCAGTTTGGAATTGCGTTGTGCAGCTTCTTTCTCAAGTTCTGCTTTCTTGTTGAGGAATTTCTCCTTCACTTCCAGCAGTTTATCTTTCTTGATGTTTTCTGCCTGCACTTCGGCTTCTTTCATTTTCTGCTCATATTTCTGTTTGATGACATAGCGGAAGAGCACATAGCCGATACCGATGCCGACGAGCAGACAAGCAAGTGATACTATAATGGTCAATGGTTCCATATAAATTTGAATTTAGTATTAAAAGTTTAACTTAATTGAATGTTTCAAATGGCGTAGTACATCCTGCCGTTCAAGCACATTGTACATGGACCTTGAAGCATGAAGCGTGGAGGATGGCAGTCTGCAGCCTCCGTGTCATTCTGAAGAAAAAGGTGAAGATGAATTTATTTCGCCAATGCGTCGTTGATTTCCTTCTCCAAGTCAGCAATAGCCTCCGTGTATGGAGTCGTGCTGGCACTATTTGCTGTGCGCACGGCATCGACGGCGGTATTGAGCAGCACCATGGCGTAATAATATTCTTTAGTCGGAAGGTTGGGATAACGGTCGCGCAACGAACGCAGACGTGTCTGGATAAGCGTGGCAGCATCACGATAGTCCTTTTCCTCCTCTGTGCTATTGACGGTCAGAGGCAAGTCGATGCCCTCAATGTTTATCTTGATATTCAGTTTGCGTTCCATGTTCATTGTTCGTTATCGAAATCCGTACTCAACATTCCGATGCATTGATTCACCTCACGTACCAGCCTCGTGATTCGTTGCTTTGCCTCTTTGAGTTCGGCATCGCTGATTTCAATCATTTTAGCCAGTTTCAGCGTGGAGTAGTCGTGCCGGCTTTGTGCCAGTTCTGTCTGCAAACGTTGGATTTCCTCCTCCTTACGTTCGAGTTCGGTGTACAAATCAGCATTCTCCTGCTTCGTGATGTTGAATTGGGAGATGAGTTGTCGAACTTTTGCGTCGAAGTTCTTCAGTTGTCTTCTTTCGTCGTTCGTCATGTGGCTGACTGTGGTTTGAGATGACTGACTCCTGCGTGTCGCGTGTGTCCTTTCGGACTATTTCTTCATTTTGGCTTCTGCCTCTTTGATTTGGTCTTGCGACGGCTTCGGCTCTTTCTTGGCAAGGACGATGACGTTGTAGACGTAGTCGGCAGTCCATTGTTCACTGAAGCCTAACCGCTGCTGATAGTTGCGCACGGCAAACACCGACTTGCGCGTGGCATCGTCCTTCCAGTCCATCCTGTTGAAGATGTCGCTGACGGTCTTGTCGGTCAGTGTGCGCATTGCTTTCTTGAGGAAACCCGGGATGCGGAACTTCCATTTCATCAAATTGCCCACCAGCATCATGAGTTCTTGGTTGTACCCTTGGAAGAGGTAGAAGTAGGGCTGCACGTCCTGCGGGCGCTTGCATCCCTTCCTGATGCTGGAGTCTATTTCTTTGAAGAAGTTATCGTTAATTCCGTAGAGGTCTTGCAGCAAATTCTTGCACGCTTTGCGTTCGCCCACCCCCAGTTTGTTGTTGACAGTCGGGACGTGGAACGTGCGTTTGAAAGTCATCATATCAGGTAACGCCGTAACGTTGGATATGCCGAGATTGGCTGCAAGGGTGCTCTGGAAATACACGCGTATCAGCGTCATGAAGTCTTCCATTCCGCCGACTTTTTCCTTCTTCTTCCGATTGAAAATCTTCGAGAAAATACCCATGCTGTGATTAAGATTTATGTAATATGTTTTGCAAAGGTAAACATTTTTCTTTGAATACGATAACAATTTTTGAAAAACTT
>JAFLUS010000225.1 GCA_022508685.1 Prevotellaceae bacterium
TAACGGAACGAACTGCCGCCGAGAAATTCGCGCAGGAGCGAGGTGGGAGGAAGTTCGGTGTCGGGGATAGGTTCGAAGAAGCGGAGGAAGTGGGTGAGGGCGCATGCGAGGGTGTGTTCGTCGCAGTTCTCGCGCACGGCTTCCAAAAGAGGGAGGGCGTGGTTGCGCAGCACTGCCAATTCGTAGACAAGGGCTGAATTGAACATCACGTCGGCATTCTCCTGATATGGGAATATCCAGCGGTCTTCGCCCCGGCGCACGCTGGGCCATCGGGCAATGGTCTGTTGGGCGGTGGTGCCGCGATATTTGTGGTCACGCACGATGCGGCGCAACAGGCGGTTGTCGGTCGTGGGGATGTAGTTGTGGTTGTCCAACTTGATGCTGGTGAGTGCCGATACGTAGATTTTGAAAGTGGCTTCGGCGGGGACGGCTTCCGACAGACGCGGATTGAGTGCGTGGATGCCTTCGAGAATGAGGATGGTGCTGTCGGCGAGTCGCAGACGATTGCCGCTGGGCACGCTCTTTCCTGTCGGGAAGTCGTAGCGGGGAAGTTCGATTTCTTCGCCTTGCAGCAGCAGGTTGAGGTGGTGGTTGAAGAGGTCGAGGTTGATGGCTTCGATGTGTTCGTAGTCGTAGTCGCCTGAGGCATCGCGAGGTGTGCGTTCGCGGTCGACGAAGTAGTCGTCGAGCGAAATGGCGCGAGGTGTCAGTCCGCATGCCATGAGTTGTACGCTGAGCCGTTTGCTGAATGTCGTTTTTCCGCTGGACGAGGGCCCGGCGATGAGGACGAGTCGCACGCCGTTGCGGGCGGCAATCTGGTCGGCAATTTGGGCGATTTTCTTTTCTTGCAGCGCTTCTGCCACCTTGATGGCATCGCCGGCATTGTCGCTGCGGCAGAGTTCGTTGAGTTCGCCGATGGTGGACATGCCGATGATGTCTTCCAACTTGTGGTCGTCGCGGAAGGCTTGCAGCATCTTGTCTTGCCGAACGATGTCGGGCAGACGGCCGTCTTCGCGAGGTACGCGCAGCAGGATGCCGTCGTAGTATTTGACGAGGTCGAAGGCGTCGAGATAGTCGGTCGAAGGCACGAGCGGGCCATAGTAGTAGTCAATCGTCTGGCACAACCGGTAGTAGCAACTGTAGAGCGTGCCTGTACCTTCGACGAAGCGGGCTTTCTGTTCCAGTCCGTGTGCGCGGAATTGTTCTGCCACTTGTGCGGTCGGTGCTTCGATGCGGTGGAATGCGTGGCCTTCGTCGATGATGTCGCGCATCCGCTGTTTGAGCCGTTGTGCCGTTTCCAGCGTCATGTCAACCGTCGTGCCTTCCTTCGTGCGGAGCAGGAAGAAGTAGCCTTTCGACACGGGTGCTTCGAACACCAACTGGCAGTCGGGCATGATGTCGGCGACGGCCTTGCAGAGCACGAAGGTGAGGGAGCGCATATAGACTTTCCGTCCGGCTTCCGACGTGATGTCGAGGAATTCCACTTGTGCCGACCGCACGATGCGTTGTTCCAGTCCGCAGAGTTCGTTGTTGACGGTCGCACAGAGGGGTTTGCCTGTCAAAATGGGCTGAAATGTCTCGTAAATATCTAAAATATGGGCACCAAAGTCAAACTTTTGCGATTTTTTATTATTTTTGCAAAAAATTAGCAGTGTTTCGGTTTCGTGTTGCATGGTGGAGAGGATTAAACATTCTACATTTCTGTGCGAAAGTTACGAATTTTTCGAGATACGGAAAAGAAAATCGCTGCAAAATCGCCGTTGAGGGATGAAATGACCACGATTTACCAATTCTGAAACCAACTAAATCCAATCTTTCATTATGGATATGACAACCATATTTACGCTATTAGGTTCGCTCGCTCTCCTGATGTTCGGTATGAAGACGTTGAGCGAAGGACTGCAAAAGATGGCAGGTTCGCAGTTGCGCAACGTGTTGCAGAAGATGACGGCAAACCGTTTCATGGGTGCCTTCACGGGTATGTTCGTCACCGCCAGCATCCAGTCGTCGACGGCGACGACGCTGATGACCGTCTCGTTCGTCAATGCCGGCTTGCTGACGTTGGCGCAAGCCATCAGCATCATCCTCGGTGCACACGTCGGCACGACGGTGACGGCATGGATTATGAGTCTGGGTATGACGTTCGAAATCGGTGCCGTGGCATACATGGCAGCCTTCGTCGGCATCATCATGACCTACATGAAGCAGCACAAGAACTTGGGCGAATTCCTCTTCGGTATGGCATTCCTCTTCCTCGGATTGGGCACGCTGCTCAAGACGGGCATGGCCATGGAACTCGACAAGAACCCCGACGTCATTGCCTTCTTCCAGACATTCGACCCCCAAAGCATTTGGACCATCGCAGTGTTCCTGCTGATAGGCACCGTGCTGACGCTCTGCGTGCAGTCGTCGGCTGCCATCATGGCCATCACGATGACGCTCTGCTCCATTGGCGTGCTGCCGATAGAGTTGGGCATCATTCTGGTATTAGGCGAAAACATCGGTACGACCATCACGTCCAACATCGCCGCGCTGAACGCCAACGTTTCGGCACGCCGCACGGCATTCTCCCACATGTTCATCAACGTCGTCGGTGTATTCTGGGTGCTGTGCGTGCTTCATCCCTTCTTCACAATGGTATGCCACATGGTCGGTTGCGACGTCGACATGCTCAGCACCAACGTCGACTATGCCAAGACCAACGGCAGCGTCGTGCTGGCCGCCTTCCACTCCGCCTTCAACGTCGCCAACACGTTCCTCATGATATGGTTCGTGCCGCAGATTGAGAAAATCGTCTGCAAGGTGATTAAGCCGAAAGTAGAGGCAGAAGACGAAGAAGCACGCCTGAGTTTCATCACGATGGGACTGATGCAGACGCCCGAACTTTCCATTCTGAACGCCAAGCAAGAAATCGTCGTCTTTGGCGAACGCTGCCAGCGCATGTACGGACTCGTGCAAGAGTTGATGCAGACGGAAAAAGGCGAAAACTTCAATAAAATCTTCTCACGCATCGAAAAGTACGAAGGCATCACCGACAAAATGGAAATGGAAATCGCAGGCTACCTCAACCAAGTGAGTGAAGGACGCCTCTCGCTCGAATCGAAAACCGAAGTGCAGCGAATGCTGCGCGTCGTGAGCGAAATGGAATCCATCGGCGACTCCTGCTACAATCTGGCACGCACCATCAGCCGCAAACGCCAACATTCGGCTACCGACTTCACCGAGAAGCAGTACGAACACATCCAGAACATGATGGTGCTCAACGAAGAAGCCTTGATACAAATGAACATTGTCGTGAAATACGGCGAACAGCGCTACGTCGACCTCAACAAGTCGTACAACCTCGAACACGAAATCAACAACTACCGCACGCAACTGAAAAATCAGAACATCATCGACATCAACGCCCACCTCTACGACTACCAAATGGGCGTCTACTACATGGACATCATCGCCGAGTGCGAAAAACTGGGCGACTACGTCATCAACGTCATCGAAAGTACCGGCATCAAGGAGAAAAAGGCAACAGGTTTCTGACCCTTCCGCGATTTTTTCCGTCTGCGCTTTGCCGATTAGCAGATAATTCGTACCTTTGACAGCCGTTTCCACACACGGAACACGTCGGTCCAATAGCTCAACTGAATAGAGCGACACTCTCCTAAAGTGTAGGTTACGGGTTTGATTCCCGTTTGGACCACTTTCCTCACCCACATTCGCCGACCATCTGCCCGCAGCAGATGGTCGGATTTGTTATCGGAAGTTCGAACAACTCTTTCATGCTTTCTCGTATGCGTCGATTTTTTT
>JAFLUS010000226.1 GCA_022508685.1 Prevotellaceae bacterium
GAAAATTCATAAAGTGTGATGGCGTTTTCAAAAATTATGCGTAATTTTGCAAAGAAACCGCAATGGCGGCAACTCGAAAATCACAATTTCAATATAAATTATCCTAAATTCAACATTCACAATGGAAATCAAAGATTACAAGTTTGCCGGTAAGAAGGCAATCGTGCGCGTTGACTTCAACGTGCCCCTCGACGAGAACGGTCACATCACGGACGACACTCGTATTCGCGGTGCGCTCCCCACACTCAAGTTGATTTTGGAGCAAGGCGGTGCACTCATCATCATGAGCCATATGGGTAAGCCCAAAGGCAAAGTCAACCCGAAATTGTCGCTCGCACAGATTAAGGATGCTGTGGCAGAGAAACTTGGTGTACCCGTTCAGTTTGCTCCCGACTGCGCAAAGGCACACGAACAGGCTGCTGCATTGAAGAGCGGCGAAGTGCTGTTGCTCGAAAACCTCCGCTTCTATCCCGAAGAAGAAGGTAAGCCCGTAGGCGTAGAAAAAGGCACGCCTGAATTCGACGAAGCAAAGAAGGCGATGAAGGAAAGCCAGAAGGAATTCGCCAAGACTTTGGCATCCTATGCTGACGCATACGTAATGGACGCTTTCGGTACGGCTCACCGTCGCCACGCATCTACTGCTGTCATTGCTGACTACTTCGACGCTGACAACAAGATGCTCGGTCTGCTGATGGAGAAAGAAGTACAGGCTGTCGACAACGTGCTGTCGAACATCAAGCGTCCGTTCGTTGCCATTATGGGCGGTTCGAAAGTTTCTTCGAAGATTGGTATCATCGAAAACCTGCTTGGCAAGGTAGACCGTCTGATTCTTTGTGGCGGTATGACTTACACGTTTGCAAAGGCTCATGGTGGTGAAATCGGTGACTCTATCGTGGAACTCGACAAGTTGGACGTTGCCCTTGGCGTTGAAGAACTGGCAAAGAAGAACGGCGTAGAACTTGTGCTCGGCACCGACTCCGTATGCTGCACAGGCTACGACTTCTCTACTTTCTCCGTTAAGCCGGGTGCTGAAATCAAGGTATTCCCCTCCAATGCCATCGAAGAGGGATGGGATGGTCTGGATGCAGGTCCCGAAAGCCGCGCGAAGTTTGCAAAAGCACTCGAAGGCGCAAAGACCATTCTGTGGAACGGTCCTGCAGGCTGCTTCGAATGCGACGACTTCACTGCCGGCAGCCGTGCCGTAGGTGAGGCTGTTGCCAAGGCTACTGCCGAAGGTGCCTTCTCCCTCATCGGTGGTGGCGACTCTGTGGCTTGCGTCCACAAGTTCGGTCTTGAAGATAAGGTAAGTTACATCTCTACTGGTGGTGGTGCATTGCTCGAAGCCATCGAGGGCAAAGTGCTCCCGGGTGTGGCTGCCATCAAAGGTTAACCTGACGCATCATTAAGAACAACGATTGACCCAACGCGAAGAATGGAGAATGAAATGGCAACATCTCGGTCACTTTCATTCTTCATTCTTCCTTTTTTCATTCATTCCTAACCTCTTCCGTCCTTCGCCTATGAAACGGATGCTTTGCCTATCCTTCACCCTTCTACTGCTCCTGTCGGCTTGCACCCATGCCCCGACGGAGACGCCTACCGACGACATCGACTCCACGGCATTGCGCGTCGCCATCCTTCCCACTGTGGAATGTCTGCCGTTCTATGTCGCCGACGAATACGGCATTTTCGATTCTCTCGACGTCAATGTTCACCTCCTTACGTTCGAGGCTGCCATGGATGCCGACACCGCTTTTCAACATCAAGATGCCGACGTGCTCGTCAGCGACCTCGTGAAAGCCTGTCTGTGGCGCAGTCAAGGACAACCTGTCCGCATCGTTGCAGGCAATGCGCTCAATCTTCACCTCGTTACGACGAAGTCGGCACGCATCAAGGCATTGAAGAGTGTGAAGGAGAAAATCGTGGCCATCACTCGCCATTCTGCCGTCGACTTCACTGCCGACCGCCTCTTGGCATCCATCAAATTAAATTCGGAAGAACTCAACAAACCGCAAATCAATAACATTGCCCTGCGCACGGCGATGACCAACCAACAGCAGTACGACGGAGCCATTCTTCCCGAGCCCTACGCTTCATTGTGCGTGATGCATGGTGCCAACCGCATCGGCAGTTCGGAACAGGTTGGTTGCGCTGCACAAATGCTGGCCGTCATTGTGACTGACAGCATACAGACAAAACGCAGCACGGACATTGACAATCTGTTGAAAGCATACGACCTCGCCGTCGACATCATCAATCAAAACGCACAGACCAGCGCACCGCAGTTTCTGACACTGTTGCCACAAGCCCCCACCCTCCCCGACTCCATCGCCACGTTGCCATCCTTCCAACACGCGGCACTCCCTGCCGACTCCACTATTCAACGAGTGAAAACGTGGTTACGAGGACGCGACATTTTCGGCAAGGATTTTGCCACATCCGACCTCCTCATTCCCTAACGCCGCCTTTTTTCCTATGAGCCAGATTTTCCGTTCGCAGCACCTCTCCGATATGCTCGATGCCCTGCAACCCCTCGTCAGTGCTACCCAAGACTACGAGTTGGAGAACGAACTTGCCCGTATGCGTTCCACCTACACCACGATGCTCCACTATATGGTGCAAGGTGTGGAAGACCCCAATGCCACCCAACTCTATGCCCAATTGCGGCAACAGGCATATGTCATCAGCGACCGCGCACATCGGTTGAAACGCTTACGCGAGCAAGCCGGCGAAAAGTATTGTATCACACATAAATATCTCAAGCACGACTATACTCTCGACACAGCTTTGCTGGCGCTCGACACCCACTGCCGTGCACTGCGGCAAGCCCAACAGGAGCCGCGCGAAAGCATCCGCCAACACGACCAAGACCTCCACGCCACCGAGCACGACAATGCCCTCGTCACGATGTTCGACTATGTATGGACGAGCGACGTGTGGCAACGGAGCGACTACGAAAAAGCAGTAGAACTGCTGACCACCGACACCATCGACACCGAGGACAAGTGTCTGCTCGTCAGTGCAACGACATTGGCACTGCTGGAAATGTTCGACGAACGGAAAGTGATGCTCCTCTTCGATGCCTATCTCCACACGGAGACGGAAATCAACCAACGCGCCATCGTCGGCATCGTACTCGTTTGCCAACACTACGACCAACGCATCCCACAATTTGCAGAAGTGGCAGCACGCCTTTCCCTCCACATGGAAGACCAAAAGTTCGTGCGCGACACCTTCCGCACCATGATGCAACTGCAACATAGCCGTCTCACCGAAAACATCAGCGCACGGATGCGCGACGACATCATCCCTTCCATCATGCGAAGCAACCACTTCCGCAAGACACAGATGGGTATTCAGGAAATCGACGACTATATGACGCAGAACGGCGAGAACCCCGAATGGCACCACAACGAAGCCGACGCAACGGCACAGGACAAGATACGCGAAATGGCGGAACTGCAAATGGAAGGAGCCGACGTATATATGAGCACCTTCGCCCACATGAAAGGCTACGCATTTTTCCACACGTTGGCGCATTGGCTCATGCCCTTCACGCTCTCCCATCCAGCCCTCTCCAAGTCGCTGCAACTGCTGTCCGCAGGAACGTCGTCGTCAAGCGTCCTCTCCGGCATTCTCCACGCCGCCCCCTTCTGCAGCAGCGACAAATATTCCTTCTGCCTGATGATAGACAGCATCGGTCAACCCGGACGCGACATGCTCTCCACAGGCATTGCCAGTCAAATCGACGCCAACGAACTCGACGAACAATTCAAGGAACTTGCCACCCGCCGTCCGAAAGC
>JAFLUS010000227.1 GCA_022508685.1 Prevotellaceae bacterium
CATCACGCATCGTTCTACACCAATTTTTACACGTATCGAGGCAGCACTGCCGTGAATAATTTTACAAGCCAATTCCAACATTGGTTCAAGCGCGAGACATCGAAGACCAATCCCAACTACGGTTATCTCGGTTACGATGTGGCACGCTTTTTCATCCATGGACTTCTCGAACTTGGTGACGAGTTCTATACCTCTCCCAACGATGTGGCACTTGAGCCGTTGCAAACCCCCATGCAGTTTCAACGCTCAAAGGACGGAAGTGGATTCGTCAACACACACGTGAAAATCATCAATCTCTGACCACCAACAACCGAACACGCATCTCCCATTTTCCGATGATAACAGCAAGCACATTCCATATTGGCAAAACACAGCGTACTCTCCTTGCTACCCTGTGTTGCGTGTTCCTGCTCTCTACCCCACTCGCGGCACAAGTAGGTGAACCACGCAGCGACTTTGCCATTGGTGGAAATGCGGGGTGGACACTCAACACGATGAATTTCTCGCCCACCATCAAGCAGAACTATCATCAGGCACCGACGTTCGGATTCACGGCACGATACATCAGTGAAAAATACTTTTCATCCATCTGTGGTGTGCAAATCGAAGTCAACTTTGCCCAACTCGGATGGAAAGAACTTATCGAGGACGGCTCCGAAAATCAATACTCCCACCACCTCAATTATGTGCAACTGCCCATGCTCATGCAAATGGGATGGGGACGCGAACGCCGCGGACTGAAATTCGTGTTCGAAGCCGGTCCGCAAATCGGCTATTGTTTCTCCACCGGCGAAACACGAGGAGGCGGAGCATGGGACATTTCTCATCGTCCCAACAACGTCGTCTACCAATACGACCACGACATCGACCGCCGTTTCGACTACGGCATTGCCGTCGGTCTCGGACTCGAACTCTCTACTGCCGTAGGGCATTTCCTGCTCGAAGGCAGATATTATTACGGACTGGCTGACACGTACGACAGTTCCAAGCAAGGCTATTTCGCGCGTTCTGCCAACCAGACCATCATTGCAAAAATCAATTATCTGTTCGATTTACATCGTACAAAAAACGAACACATTAAATAACACCTTTATGAAAAAACTCCTGACCACCCTGCTCGCGACTACATTCGCACTCACCATGCAAGCACAAACCGTACAAACGGATGAACCTTACGTGGCGTATCTTTTCACCTACTTCACGGGTAATGACCCGAAAGAAGAGCAAATCTGCTATGCCATCAGCGACGACGGCTACAACTACACACCGCTCAACCACGGCAATCCCGTCATCCACAGCGACAGCATTGCGCTCACCGGTTGCGTGCGCGACCCCCACATCCTGCGTTGTGAAGACGGAAAGACCTTCTACATGGTCGTGACCGACATGAAGTCCTCGCTCGGATGGAGCAGCAACCGCGGTATGGTGCTGCTGAAATCTACCGACCTCATCAACTGGACGCACTCCACCGTCCACTTCCCCACGAAATATCCCAAGCAATGGGGCAACGTCATCCGCGTATGGGCACCCGAAACCATCTACGACCACCAAGCCAAGCGCTACATGGTGTTCTATTCGCTGCGCACCAGCGACCACGACAGTTTCGACCGCATCTACTATTCTTATGCCAACGACGATTTCACCGACCTCATCGGCGAACCGCAATTCCTGTTTGACAACGGAGCAGCCACCATCGACGGCGACATCGTCTTCAATCCCGAAGACCAACTCTATCACCTCTTCTATAAGAGCGAAAGCGGACGTGGCATCTATCAAGCCACAGCCAAGCAACTGACGGCGGCTCACGGACAACGTCCCGGCAGCCAGTGGACGAAACTCCCCGGCAATGTAGACCAGACGAGGGAAGCCGTCGAAGGCGTAGGCGTGTGCCGCACCATCGACGGACAATCGTGGATTGTCATGTACGACTGCTACGGCAGCGGACACTACCAATTCTGCCGCAGTGCCGACCTCAAGACATTTGAAGTCGTGCAGAATACGCAGACCAAAGGCAAATTCACTCCGCGTCACGGCACCATCATCCCCATTACGCAAGCCGAGAAAGACCGCCTGATGCTCCACTTCGGCAACCACACCAACCCCATCATTCCCGGATTCCATGCCGACCCCGAAGTGCTCTACTCCAACAAGACAGGCCTTTACTACATCTACCCCACCACCGACGGCTTCAAAGGCTGGGGCGGTTATAAATTCAACGCCTTCTCCTCCGGCGACCTCGTCAATTGGAAAGACGAAGGCACCATCCTCGACGTGCGTTCCGACCAAGTTCCATGGGCAAAAGGCAACGCATGGGCACCTGCCATCGAAGAAGTGAAGCAGAAAGACGGCACCTACAAATACTATTTCTATTATAGTGCCAACGCAGGTCGTCGCAAGGAAATCGGCGTAGCCATTGCCGACGACCCCACCGGCCCGTTTGTCGACCACGGCAAACCCATCGTCAGCGAATCGCCCACAGGACACGGACAGCAAATCGACGTCGACGTGTTCACCGACCCCAAGACCGGGCGTCATTATCTCTACTGGGGTAACGGCTACATGGCAGGTGCTGAACTGAACGACGACATGACCTCCATCAAACCCGAAACCGTCACCGTGCTCACCCCCGAAGGCGGCACGCTGCAGACATGGGCATACCGCGAAGCCCCCTACGTGTTCTACCGCAAAGGCACCTACTACTTCCTTTGGTCGGTCGACGACACCGGTTCGGCAAACTACCACGTCGCCTATGGTACGGCAAAGAGTCCGCTCGGTCCCATCCAAATGGTGAACGGCACCTACCCCACCATCCTTCAGCAATCGCCCGAGCAATTCATCTACGGAACGGCACACAACTCCGTACTCCAAATCCCCGGCAAAGACCAATGGTACATCGTCTACCACCGCATCAATAAAAACTATCTCGACCGCATCACGAGTCCGGGCACCCACCGCGAAGTCTGCATCGACGAACTCCATTTCGACAAGAAAGGCAACATCCTTCCCGTGACACCCACGCTCAACGGTCCTGCACCACTCAACGTAACGAAATCGAAAAAATGAACCTCATCTTCGACCTCGATGGCACACTCCTCAACACCATCGACGACCTTTGGGCAAGCGTCAACCATGCGCTTGCCCAATATTCTTTGCCCTCGCGCAGCATCAGCGAAATCCGTCAGTTCCTCGGCAACGGCATTGCCAGCCTTGTCCACAAATCCATGCCAACCGACGATGCAGAACTCGAGTCGCGCGTGTTCGCCACTTTCCGCGACCACTACATGGCGCACAGCCTCGACCACACCCGCCCCTACGACGGCATCACCGACATGCTCCGCCAATGCAAAGCCCACGGACACCGCACCGCCATCGTCAGCAACAAGACCCACGCAGCCGTGCAGGAACTCCATCAGCGATTTTTTACCGGTTTAATCGACACCGCCATCGGCGAGCAGCCCGACATTCCGCGCAAACCTGCACCCGACATGGTTCACCTCGCCATGCACCAACTCGGAGCCACCCCCGACACCTCCGTCTACATCGGCGACAGCGAAGTAGACCTCGCCACCGCCCGCAATGCCCACCTCCCCTGCATCTCCGTCGCATGGGGATTTCGCGACGAACCCTTCCTCATCCAACAAGGTGCAGCCCCAATCATCCACAATCCCAACGAATTGCTCTCCATCTTGCAGCAATTCGCATCCTCATAATTGTCTTATAAAAAGCCTTTTTCGGCGTATGCATAAACGTTTTCAGGCGTGCGCATAAACGTTTTTAGGCGTATGCATAA
>JAFLUS010000228.1 GCA_022508685.1 Prevotellaceae bacterium
GCAGAACTTACTCCCATCCATGACAACCCGAAAAGGTATCCATAGAAAAGCGCAATAAGTAGGGCTATTGTCACTACGACTCTGACAACAACTTTTTGTATTCTTTTTGAGTTGAATTTTGTGTGAGGCGGAGGTGTCGATTGCTCGTTAGCGACCTCTTTCTTTTCTTGCTGCAAGTGTTCGAGGTCTTCCAATAGTGCCTTGGCATCGGGATAGCGACGCTGCGGGTCTTTCTCCAAACAGCGGCGGATGATGTGTTCCAACTGGTCGGGATAGTCCTGCACATACGTTTTTCCCGCGTGCGTTGTTTCGAAAGCCGCTTTCCGCAGCGGAAGAATAGCGGGCGGAGGAGTTTCCTTGTGGGCTTGATAGAGTGCACTCAAGGCGTGTATGTCCGTTGGATAGGCATTCAAGTCGTAGGGGAACGGCACACGCCCTGCCAACATTTGGAACAGGAGGATGCCCAATCCATAGACGTCCGTCTGCGGCGTCAGTTCTTTGTCTTCCCACTTTTCGGGGGCTTTGTATTCCACAGCGCCGTCGCGACGCGAACTGCTTTTCACGCTGTGCCCGTCCTGTATGGACAGCCCGAAGTCGAGCAGCACGAAAGCGTCGTCGTAGTCGCGCCGCATGACGTTGTTGCTGTGCAGGTCGTTGTGCATGACGCGGTATTTGCGGATGAGTTCCTCACGCTTTTTAGGTGAAATGACATAGCGACGTGCATCGTTGGGGTCGGTCTGCAATCTATCCTCTGCGGGGTTCATCAAAAATTGATAGATGTCTACGTGGCAGTATGCCATTGCTCCCACGATTTGTCGGGCAAAGCGCATGACCTCGTCTATCTCGATGAAGCGTTGGCGTGCCACATACTGCTCTAACGTGCAGCCTTCCACGTAGTCCATTTCCACTATGGCGCGGTTTTCTATCAGTCGCGGTTGATAGATATGCACGATGTTGGGATGACAGCCGTTGCCAATGCCTAACAATACGCGGCATTCCTTGAGGAACGTCTGATAGGCTTTGTCCTGCTCGCTCTCCACCACCTCGTTTGACACTTTTACGGCACGGATGTAGCCATACCGGCGGTGGCGGACTTTCCATATTGCGGCAAATGCACCCTGTCCGAGAAGGCGCAATTTTTCGTATTCGTCGTTGAATGTCATGGTTTTTGTGTTGTAGATTTATATGGGAGAATATGTGGCATCCTGACAAACAGGCTTGTTTTTATGGCTCATCGAATGGTCGGCGGTAGTCACAGCCTTCGCGCCATCGGCTGCAGCCGTATGCCGTCTTGCCTTTGATAATCTTGCCTTCGCGGCACTTCGGGCAAGGCATTCCCACCCATTCGTCGGTGGAGAACGTGGCGGCAGACGTGGGAGTGGCAGCCTTCCGCGGTTGGAAACCGGCGACGTATTGTGCGGGCTGTGCTGATGCTGAGGGCTGTGCCGATGCTGAAGGCTGTGCCGATGCGACAGCCTTCTTCTTTGTTGCCTTCTCCGTCTTTGGTTTTGACTTTTTGGCGGGAGTCTTGGCGGGTGGTTCGGGCACGGCGGCAACGCGACGATTGCTGCGGTCGTTCTTCACGGCACCCACGATTTCGGCAAGCATCTGCTTCAGTTCGTCGATGAACTGGTGGGCATCGTATTGTCCGCGCTCGATTTCACGCAGTTTCTTTTCCCACAATCCGGTGAGTTCGGCACTTTTCAGCAGTTCTTCGCGTATCAGTCCGATGAGTTCGATGCCCGTCGGGGTAGCGACCAACCGCTTGCGCTCTTTCTTGATGTAGTGGCGTTTGAACAGCGTTTCGATAATGGCGGCACGTGTGGACGGACGACCGATGCCGTTCTCCTTCAGCGCGTCGCGCAATTCGTCGTTTTCGACCAACCGACCTGCCGTCTCCATGGCACGCAGCAAGGTGGCTTCGGTGTAGTAAGGCGGAGGTGTCGTCTGCTTTTCGGCAAGTTGCGGCTCGTGCGGGCCCGTTTCGCCGATGGTGAAGGCGGGCAACGTGCGTTCTTCTTCCTTGTTCTCCTCGCTGTTCGTGGCTTGCGCTTTGGGGTAGACCACGCGCCATCCGGGGTCGGTAATCTGCTTGCCGCTTACCTTGAACTCCACTCCGTCGGCAGCAGTTCCGCCGACAGGGATGCAGCAGCCCAGCACGGTGGTCGTCAGGAATTTGCAATCGGGGTAGAACACGGCGATGAAGGCACGGCAGACGAGGTCGTAGACGTTGCGCTCCATGTCGCTGAGGTTCTGCGCCGGTTGTCCGGTGGGAATGATGGCGTGGTGGTCGGTGACTTTGGCGTTGTCGAACACCTTCTTCGACTTCGGCAGTTTCTTGCCGTAAAGCGGATGCGTCAGTGCTTCGTAGCCGCGAATGCCTTGCAGGATGTTGGGGCATTGCTTGTAGACGTCGTCCGTCAGAAACGTGGTGTCGACGCGCGGATAGGTCGTGTATTTCCGTTCGTACAGGCTCTGAATCAGTTGCAACGTCTGTTCGGCGCTGTAGCCGAATTTCTTGTTGCAATCCACCTGCAGCGAGGTGAGGTCGTATAGACGTGGCGGCGCCTCCGTTCCCTTCTTCGCCGTCATGTCGGTTATGGTGAAGGGAGTGCCCTTCACGCGCTCAAGATATGCCATGCCTTCCTCCTGCGACGTGAATTTGCCTTTGGTGGCAAGAAACGTCGTGTCGCGATAGACGGTGGAAAGCACCCAGTAGGGTTCCGGTTGAAAGTTGTCGATTTCCAGTTGTCGGCGGACAATGAGGGCAAGCGTCGGCGTCTGCACCCGACCGACGGACAGAATTTGGCGGTTCTGCCCATACTTCATCGTGTAGAGCCGCGTGCAGTTCATTCCCAGCAGCCAGTCGCCGATGGCACGGCTCAGTCCCGCCACGTAGAGCGACTGATAAGCCGACTGCTCCTTCAGGTGCTGAAAGCCTTCGCGGATGGCTTCGTCCGTCATCGACGAAATCCACAACCGCTGCACGGGACAGCGCACGCCGGCTTTCTGCATCACCCACCGCTGTATCAGTTCACCCTCCTGTCCCGCGTCGCCGCAGTTGATGATGGAGTCGGCAGCCTGCATCAGTTTCTCAATCACGGCAAATTGTCGCTTCACGCCGTCGTCCTCTTTGAGTTTGATGCCAAATCGTGGCGGTATCATCGGCAGATACTCCAGCCGCCACTGCTTCCACTCTGCGGCATATTCGTGCGGCTCTTTCAGTTCGCACAAGTGCCCGAACGTCCACGTGACCTGATAGCCATTACCCTCCATGTACCCCTGATGCGACGTCGTCGCTCCAAGGATTCGCGCAATGTCTCGCGCCACACTCGGTTTTTCCGCAATGCAAACTACCACGTTGCTGTCTGTTTGTATGAAATAATGAAAAGGTTTACGAATGGCAAAGTTACGAATTTTTCGCGGAACAGCCAATATTGTCCTCTGTTGGGACATTGTCACATTTTTTAGTTATCAAATCCGCAACTATCTGCCCTGTGAGGCATATACAATATAAGTATCTGACGTACAACCACCTACGCCACATTCCACTTTTATGCAATTTGGAGTGCGCTTTTAACATTTCTGAAGTGCACTCCAAATTTCGAATTTATACAATGCTGATTATCAAAAAATTTACAAAATCGTCAATTTTAACACTGAAATGTTAAATTTAACACTACTTGTCAAAAAGTTTTAACCCTTTAGTCTCCTTCTATAAATGATGGGGGCATCCCTCTCAAAAAGTGCTATCTCTCTAACGTAGAGATG
>JAFLUS010000229.1 GCA_022508685.1 Prevotellaceae bacterium
CGCTCGACGACATCGATTTCCTTTTAGAAAACAAAGACAAGATAGAGGCGTATGAAGCATCCGTCTCGTCCGTCCGTTGAAGTGGAGTGCGACGCTGCACGATGCTGAACATCATCAAGAACGAACCGACAATTCACACCGCCACACTGCCATAGTGAGGAAGGTGGAACAAAAAAAGAGTGTATTTTCGTCTCTACAAAAATACACTCCGTGTACGCGCTTGAGTTGTAAAAGGTTGTGAAACAGATGAGTTAAGCGCGATATTGACGTTTGCTCGTAGCAAACGACAGAGTTACAAACCGATGTACCAATCTTTGACTGCCCAATCGTGAATGCCGATGCCTACTTGTGTCCACCATAAGTGGTCAGTATCGGTGAGTCCGATGTTGATGCGAAATTCGTATTCACGGTCGAGGTATTCTTGTGGGTCATCGTATTCGGTATTGCCGCGATCGTTGAGGTATTGCGAGAAATTTTCAATCTGGGCAATGATTTCGTGAGTGACAGGGTCGCGTACCTGCAGGCAGGCTCCATCGTCGTACTTGAGGCGCGATACACCGAAAGTGGCATAGATGGCATATTGCTGTTCGTCATCAGCGCGTGTGCCATTATTGTCGTTGTATGGGCGGACGCTCTTGCGCAATGCACGGTAGTATAGCGGTTGCGAAATGTCGGTGAGGGTTTCGCCGACAAAGTCGATGGTACCGTTTCCGTTGGGAAAGTAGATGAGGATGTCGTAATTGGCAGGATTGGTGTCGGCCTTGATTTTGGTGCTGGTAACGGCGACGTCAATGCTGTTGGTGATACGCATCATCGGGATTTTCACTTCTTCGACGTGGTCGGGAATTTGGTCTGTGGAGTCGAACGCTGCTTTGAGATAGGGAATGGTGTGTACTTGCACCTCATCGGGCTTGGTCGTCCACAGGGTATCAATCATGGCATCAGGTGCGCTATAATCCTGCGTGTAATCAACGACGCCGAAATCGCTGAACATTTTGTCATCGCGGTTGAGTTTGAGGATGTAGTCGTTGATCGTACTTACGCCGGGAACCATTTCGTTAACCAACTTGAATCCGGGCGTATCGTCTGATTCATCGTATTCCATGGTGCTCGACGCCACGGCAACGAATTGATAGGTGTGTCCCATCTGAATTTCGCTGGCATTGTTGTCGAACGTCATGGAGAAATCGGGATTCTCGGGGTCAAGGTCTTGCTTGCTTTTGACGTGCCGGCTGACGAATACGCCATTTTCATCGAATACGTAGAGGTAGACCGAGCCGACTTGCCTGTCGAACAAGTCTTCTCCGTCCATGTTATAGTCGTAGACGAAATTGACAACGGTGGTTACCTTCGGATCGGTAGCACAGGGGAGAAGGTCATCGTGCATGAGGTCGCATCCTGCCATTCCCGTGGCTGTGGCAATTCCGAGAAGGATATTGATGAGTGAGTTCTTTGAGCCTAATGATTTCATGGGTCTTCTTTCTTTTCTGTTTCCACACATTCAGATTCAACGGTTCTGCTTGTTGAGCATCGTCATGCGTTCGATGAGTTTGATATTCTCGGCAGCCTCGGGCATACCTTGCTCGACGGCTGATTGGAAGTATTGCTGTGCTGCGTCGTAGTAGCCACGATTGAGGGCTATCACTCCTCTGATGTTCTGTGTCTTGGCTGATTCGGGCACTTTGTCAATGTGGTTCAGTGCGGTCATGTAGTTGCCTTGACGGAGGGCGACAACGGCTGCATTGTAGTTGGCAAGCGGTTCGTCGGGATAGGTTTTGGCTGCGAGCAAGATGATGTCATTGTATTCGTCACTGTTGACACCAAGCGACTGCGCCGCCCAGAACATTTCGTAGAGTGACACCTGCTGGGGGTTAACTTTCATGACCTTGAGTGCTTCCTCGGCGGTGAAGGGACGCACAACGTAGGAGATGACGTAGTCCGAGCGGCGCAGCGCAGGGTAGCATTCCTGCAGCAGATAGGTATAGGCTACGGGATAGTCGGCTTTTATCTTCATTTCCTTGCTGTCGGGGTCGAGCATCGGATTGTCGATGATGTCGAGAATGCCTTGCTTTTCCGTCAAATGGGAAGCACTGACGAAGGCACGCAGTCCGTCCCAGTTTTCGGGAGTGGACTCTGCCTTGAAGGTATTGGCAGGGATGAAGTAGAGCGTGCGCACATAGTCGGTCAGTGCCTTTGTACGGTTTGCTGCCAGATAGGTGTTGTGGGCATACGACCCTTCCGGCGAAGCATAGCCGTGAATGGTGATGTCGGTAATGCTGACGTTGCCGTCGTTCTTCACGACGTCGATGCTTGAAATGATTTTGCCGATTTCGGCGTGGTTGTTGCGGTACGACGGACGGATGTCGAATTGGTTGACCACGAAGTCGACATAGGCACTGCCTTTTTCGTGGCGGATTTTAGGCTGCTCCACTTGCGGTTCCACGAGTGCGGCTACGAAATCAGTCGGCTGAATCGGGGTGTTGTCGAAGTGGGTAAGCAGCATGCTGTTCTGCGACTGCAGGTCGCCACATCCGCAGACATCTTCGGCAAGATAGAGCGTAGCATCGTCCATCCATGGCTGATAGGGCTGCGTGGTGCTGTAGGTGAACGACTGCGCTGCACCGTTCTTGCGTCGGAGCGTGGCTGCCGCACCTTGCACACGGGTTTTCGGACTACGTTCTTCAACAATGGCGACGTTGCGCCCGTTGAGCACGATTTTGTCAAGAGCAAGGCGCTCGGAGCCGTCGGCAGTAGTCAGCACGGGGGTATAAACAATCTGATGGTTCTTCTTGAGTCTGATATCTGAAAAATCGGCAACAAACTCCACGTTCATGTTGTCGTTCTGGCGATATACGTCCAGTCCGTTGATTTTCACCGGCTGTATGGAATCGTTGGTGCGAGCCGACAGCGTGCAGCACGAGGCGAGCAGGGCAACGATGGAAATAGCATATCTGTTCATCTTGTCATCGGATTTAGAAAATGTATATTAAACTCAGTTGCGCGTTGGTCGGTCCCGCATAGTGCAGCCGACGCTTGTTGATGCATTGCTTGCAACGGCCGTAGTACTTCATGGGCGAGTAGACGTAGCCTGCCCCTATCGAACCTTCGAAGTTCCAGTGCTTGGACAGAATCCACTGGTAACCGTAGGTGATGCCGGCACCGATGTACCAGCCTTCCACGTGGCGTCCCGCATTCTTGCCTCGGAGGTCGGGCCATCCGCCTTCGTGGTCTGCAACCGGGAACGCAGCATTCTGCTCATAGGTATTGCCCCACGTCAGTGCCTTCAGCGGGAAGTTGAGGTTTTTGGCGTTATACTCTCCGCCGAGGGCATGGATGCCGAGAAAGTGACCATTGTACTTTCCGCAGCCAAACCAGTAGCGATACTCCGGCTGCACCGTCCACAGGTGGAAATGGCGGTCGTCGGAAAAATTCCACGGGTTCAGATAACCCATCACTTGAAATGTTGAGCGTTTCGACAAACCGACCTCAACTCCAACGTTGGTCGTCGTCGTAGCCCAACCGGCGAGATTGGTCTTGACGCCCACTTGAGCCGAAACTGAAAGTGTGGCGGTCGTCAGCAGTGTGACTGCCAGCAGGTGTTTAGTCCATTTCATGTCTTTATTGCGTTGTTTTTAGTTATATGTATCTGTCCGTTTAATCAGTTCATACATAGCGCCTTGCGTCGTCTGCAAATTTTGTCCGAAAAGCGTGTGCATAAACGTTTTTCGGCGTATGCATAAACGTTTTCAGGCGTGCGC
>JAFLUS010000023.1 GCA_022508685.1 Prevotellaceae bacterium
GGCTACGTTGGGTATTTTTGTACCTGAGAATGGCGAAAAGCCTGCGTCGGTTGTGGCAGTCATCAATCCTTCAGATGCCGTAGAGGCTGCTTCTGGAGCGAAAGTCGGCAATGTTACCGGTCCGTCTCTTGCGGAACTTGAAGGTTGCGTTGCTAATTATGAAAAGGGTCTGGTTTCCGAAAACTTTGTCATGAGCAATTCTGCCTATGTCAGCACGACCGGTAAGGAACTTGCCACAAGTCTTGTGAAGGCAGATGGTTCGTACTTCAAGAGCAGTGTAGAAGCGGCTCTTGCTGACCCCATTACGATTTATGTGGAAAGAGTGGTTGCCCGTCTTGACCTCTGGAATGATTTGGCGACAACAGATGCTAAAACCATCACTAAAGAAGGCGAAGGCACGTTTACGATTTATCCCCTCAAGATAGTAGATGCTGCTACAAATGCAACAGTGGAGGATGTGACTATCAATGGTAAAGCGCAAAAGGTTTACATCAGATTCCTTGGCTGGAACGTCACAAGCACTGCGACCAAATCAAATCTTTTGAAGAATATCAATCCGGCATGGACAAGCAATGATTTGTTTGCCAAGACGGGAGAAACGGCTGCTACTGCATGGAATAATCCGACATTCCACCGTTCTTTCTGGGCAATGAACCCAAATAACGTAACCTTCGGTTATGGTGATTTCAATGGTAAATCAACTGCTGCTGATAACCTCTATCCTGCTACATTGACGATGCCTGCAGATAACCAAAACCCGGCAATCACCTATCTGCAGGAAAATGCCTCTCCTTACGATGAAGATGGCGCGGCTGCTGCTCCTACGTCACCAACCAAAGTGATACTTGCCTGCCAATTAGTGGATGAAACTGGCACGCCTATCCGTCTTGCAGAATGGGGCTTCCAGAAGTTTACAATCGACGCACTTAAGAGTTATCTCCTCGGAACAATCTGCAAAGAGAAGTTCTATGTGAAAAAGACGACTACCGAAAATGGTGAGACTACGACTTCATACACCCGTCTTGTAGAGGATAATTTCAAATTTATTACTGCTAAAGAAAAATTTGGCGCAACCCTTCCCAAAGGTGTGAATAATTATTATTCTTATCTTGTTCTCGATTATACGCTCGAAACAGGTGAGACACTGACAAAAGGCGAAGGCGATGCTGCTCAGGATGTAGATGCTGCCTATATCAACAAGTATTTGCTCGACACGGTCAACTACTCAATGATTTGGGAACAAGGCTATTCTTACTATTTCTTTGATGTACGTCACCTTGGCGCTGAAGAGTCTGTCGGATATAATGGTATCGTCAGAAACCATATCTATGACACGCATGTCAAGTCTATCGTAGGTATCGGTACGCCGGTTCTGAACCCGGAAGAAACCATCTATCCCGAGAAGCCTGAATACGAAGAAAGCATCGTTGCTGCAGAAATCAAGATTCTGCAATGGCGTGTCGTGAGCAGCAATTACGAAATTCAGTGGTAATCCTCTTGATTTTAAGATGACATCATGTTCACCGAGAGTGATTTTCGTCACTCTCGGTGACTTCCTCCAAAAAATAGACTTCTGTTCATTACTTTCTCAAATGTGTCTATGAGAATTTTGAGATTAGCAACATCCTTTTTTAAGTCGGTATTTGTGGCGACCGTCGCACTGCTCCTGTTTTCGTGCGACAGCGTCATTTATGACGATGAAGGAGATTGCGTCGTAAAACATCGCTTGCGGTTCGTGTATGACATGAATCTCAAGTGGGCGGATGCATTTGCATCTGAAGTGAATTCCGTCAACCTTTATGTGTTCGACCATAACAAGTTGTTTGTAAAGGAATATGCTGTTGCTGGCGATATGCTGTCGCAACCGGGATACAGGTTGGATCTTGACCTCCCCGCGGGCGACTATTATTTTGTGGGGTGGTGCGGTCTGAACAACAACGGCGTCATGATGGAATCATTCACCGTCAACCCTCCGAAGGTTGGCGTCACCACCATGGATGAACTCATCTGTACACTCAACACGAAGCCTTCGCGTGCCGACGATGACATGCCGACGTGCGACAGCCGTCTGAACTTCCTTTACCACGGCTATCTGGAAGCAACGCTTCGTGACACCAAGGACGGCGCAGAGTATGAGTATACGATGTATCTGACGAAAGATACCAATCATATCAGAATTATATTGCAAGAATTGTCTTCAGACGAAGACATGGATGCTTCGGACTATGAAGTCAAGATTGAAACGGCTAACGGAACACTGGCTTACAACAATGCGTTGCTTGGCAATACCGTCATTTCCTATCAGCCGTGGGGTCTGACGGACGATTATGTCGGAGTGGGCAGAGTGGATGTCGAAAACGGTGACATCAAATATGTAAAAGGCGTTGTGGCAGACTTAAGCACGAGCCGAATGATGGCATCGCAGAAGAATGACTTCATGCTGACCGTGACACGGAAGGACAGCGGGGAAGACATCATCGCCCGGGTTCCCGTGATACAATATGCCCTTCTTTCACGTTCATATTACGAAATGGCGTATGGTCACCAAATGACTGACCAAGAATTTCTTGACCGTGAGGATGAGTATGTAATGACTTTCTTCCTTGAAAAAGGAAAATGGATAAGCAGTTATATCGATATCCTTCAGTGGAGAATCGTTATAAGCAACTACGATATCGGATAAAGATGACAAAGACGCTATTGCGACAAATAGTTACGCTTTTTCTCGTCGCCATGGGCATGACGGCATGCGTTTTCGACCATTATGAAGATGCAGAAGACGTTGTTGCCAAGCATGAAGGCGAGGAAAAGGTGGTCATGCTGTTCCAAGTCAACACCATGGCGTCCTCAAGCACGGACGAAAATGGTGTCTCTGAAAAGATTAAATCTTTACGTATCTTTGTGCTCAACGAGGACAGCATAGAATGCAATCGTCTTATACAGATTGACAGCAACGTGGATGCTGTTGATTTTTCATACGACTTTCAATGGTGGACCAAGCCCGGTGTCAAACAATTGATAGTCATTGCCAACGAAGAAAGCGTTTCGGAACTGAGTTATATACCGGTCGTGACTGATGAACCGGATTTGGAGGAAAAGGCAGAGGAACTGCCGACGACGCTTCCGAAGAATTTGACAGAACTTCTGAACTTGTATAGTAACGATTCCGAGTATCCCAACCATTGGGATGCCAAGGAACTGAAGAAGGTGATGAATGCAATTGCTTTCGAACCGGAATACACGGTCAATGACAAGAAGGAGATATTCCTCCCTTATGCAGTGTCGTATGCGGATATTGAGGTACAGAAAGCCGAAAAGAAACCGATGCCGATTTACCTTGTGCCCGTGGCGACAAAATTCATCTTCAAATTCTCCAACAGCCGTAGTTACCCTGTCAACATAAACGGCATATCGCTTGCCTACACGAATGCTTCCAGTTACCTGCTCGGACAAGTGGGGAAAGATGATTATACGAAGCAGTATGACGGCAAAGACTTATACTGGGTAGATTGGTTGGCGGAAGTTTCGAAAAAATCATGGGGCTCTCAGGGATTTTCAGAAAATGAAAGTTTCAATGAGTCGGTAGGTTGGATTGTGGACTATTCAGTACCTCGTCCAGAAGAAAGTATACTGACGACATTTGTTGGAGAGGAACTCAACAATACGTTCACCATACCAGAAGGAACAAAAATAACCGGAGAAACGGAGGAGGATGAAACGATTGAGCCGGGGACATATTCCACTTCAATCTTCTACATTCCGGAAAGCATCAACAAGACAAGGCCGGATGACGGCGACGAGAGTGACGACACGGATGACGGGCAAAGATTTTATCTGACGTTGAAAATGGAAGATACTGCCCCCAACGTAACGGCTCCGATATTTGAGAATGTCGTGATACCCAATCTGAAAGCCCTTTTCCGCAACACTTATGTCATCATCACCATCAACATGTCGGAAGGAGACATGGAACTCTATGCCGAAATAGCGTCATGGAATAAAAAGACAGCCCATGGGCACGTTGCAGAGGGAGATGCTCCAACCAACAATCCGTTTAAGATAATTGGGAAATGACAGGAAAAAGAACATATTGGATATGGATATTCGCGGCCATTCTCATGGGTGCTTGCTCGGAGCATGAAGAAGGGACGCAACCGACGTCTGAATATTGCAATGACGATTGCATATTTGTTGCCAAGAACGATGTAAGGAAAGCATCGGGAGTGGGAGAAGACGATACGGAGGAAACCGAGCCGATTATCATCGGTGGATTTGAAAAAGGCGACCTGCTCTATTTCTCGCAGATGCCTCAAGGAAAAGACCCGAATTTCTCCGACTTTGATGAAAATGCTTCCAATTATCTCTATATATATGAATACAATGAAACCGAAAATGCGTCGTGGTCGGAAGGGTACAACTTTCAGGTACACGAGGACAAGAAAGGTTTTAATTGGGATGATGTCCTCAAGGTAGGCCCAAGTGGAAATGCGTTTAAGTTTTTTGGTTTTTATTTTCCTGTAGACCAAAAGCCAACATGGTGTGTACAGACAAATCAGACGGGAAGCGAGGAGGACGGATACTCCAAAGAAAACTTCATGAAATCTGACATCATGGGGGCATACCATGCGACTTCCTCGATATTCACCCGAATGCGCTTCCGCCTCTTTCACCTGATGACCTATCTTAAGGTTACGCTGTATGTCCCCGTTTATGACGGCTCGTCCGATAATCCTGACGACCTGAGTTATTCCGGATATAATGCAGGAGCGTTGAAAGGGGGATACGTCATGGACGCGATAACGGATTTCACTATCGAGTGGGCTGTTGCCAAGAGTTCTGACTCGGAAGCACCGCTTGTGCAGACAAAGGCAGATGCAAAGAAACAGCACATTCAAATGTATAGGCATCAGTCGGATGAAACTGCCATTAAATCATTGGAAGTGGCTGATTATTATAGCGAACCGGTCGACGGCATTACGGATGGGGTTGATGAAGTGAGAACCTATCATTTCAGTGTGCTCTTCCCGACTCAGAATTTCGATGGCAATTTTCTGTGTTTTGCCCTGCAGACGCCGGGAGGAACGACGAAATACTACTATTTCTCTGCCGCCCAACTTATCTCACACGATGGCGATAGTTTCGGACTGACACAGGGAACACTCCAGCAACTTTATCTCTACCTTCCAAGAAAGACAAATCAGACGGTATTGGTAAGTGCGAAAATCTTGCCATGGAAAGATGCCACCACCGACATGACCGTTAACAAGCAATCCGAATGAAAAAAATATCACATAGCATCATCTGTCCATTCATCTGCTTCATGACCATCATGATGGTTATGCAGGGATGTGCCTCCGACCAGTTTGAAGATGTCCGTGAAAAGGATGATACTTTTCCACGCCTCAGCGTAACGGCTGCTTTAGCCGGTCAGACTTATACGAGAGCCTACCAAGACGAGGGACAAGTTGTAGATGGAAAATATTATCTTTCCTATCCTGCGACAGACAATGTCTATACGGTCGCTATAGTGGATTTTGACAAACAAAAGACCGAAACAGAGGGATTGGGAATTGTATCATCTTTGGATGGTGAAGAATTGGCATGGAACAAAATCGGAGGTTCACCGGTCGATTTTTATCTTGATAATGTGGGCAATGAATATGGTTCTTCATCGCTCGTGACGTTTGATGACGATAATCCTAATCCTTTCGTTGCCGGTCTTTTTGATTTTGAGAATGGTAGCAACGATTTGCTATGGGGAGAGAAGAGTGTGTATCGGAATACTAAAACCCTGAACTTCGACCTTCATCATTGCATGTCAAGAATTAGGGTGCAGGTACAGGTGGCTAAATCTGACCAATCAGTCGATGATATAACGCTTGATGATGCCACGGTAGAAATTACCAATCTGTATACCACTCCACGGACATACAATCGCCTCGACGGCGTTCTTTCTCCTGCCGACGATGCCGAAACTGCCTCTGTTGTGGTCGTTTCTTCCGATGAAGAATATAAAGAATATGGATGGAAATCTATATCCGCTTCAGAGGAGAATTCAGACATCATCACCTATCTGTCCAAAGACATAGTCATTCTTCCGCAGTCGCTTGCCGAAGATGTCAACCGACCGCAATTAAAAATCACATTGAGCGACGGGCAGGTCTATTCCGGTATTCTGCCTCACGCCATGCTCATCGCTAACAGCGAGACAGACAATTCGCTGAATTATCCTGTCACCCTTGCTTTCCTTCGGGAGCATATCCTCACGATACGCACTTTGATTACGGAGGAACCACCTCAACTCGCTTTTATGCCGGTATGGGTAACTGATTGGGTTGACAAAGGAGAATTCACGTTGGAGGCTCATCAATCGGGCGTGTATACCGCTTCTGAATTCTCCAAATTGATAGGGTATTATCAAGACCATAATGAATATCAACTTGTGCGGTATGGGTATCTCTTTACTCCCGAAGGCACTGACACGCAAAAATGGCGGTTCAACATCTTCAGCAGCGTTGTGCTTCAATTTGATGACATCTACGACACAATGATACCCCATACCGACGTTGGGGAGAAGGGAGAAACGAAGGACTTTGAATTTGTCTTTAATAACTATGCTGTATATATAGAGAAGGATGGTGAAAGTGAAATGAAACAAGTAACAGAACCTCAATTATATGCAATAGTGACAGGTAATCCGAATTGGGAACAAATCCGCTAACGAAATGATGCAAAAATATATATTTTTCCTTTTGTCGTCTATTGTGCTCTTCAGCACTTCGTGCACTTCCGATGATGAATGGGTGATGCCGGAACGCCCCTTGTCTTCGCCGTTGGTCATCAATGCACATATTGCAGGTTCGGCAGCCACACGCGTTGTCGTCAATCCGAAAAAAAAAGCAGACGAATGGTCGTATATCGATTTTACGGAAGATGATGTCATGGGCTTCTTCGCGTCCGGAGGAAAGTTCACAGAAGGAACATACGGACAAGCACCATTTATTAACCAACCATTGGTCTATACAGGAGGTGTCGGCGGAGAAAATTTCCGTGACCCCGACAATACCGATTTCAGTCCCTCGCACATGAATGGGAATGAAATATACATGTATTTCCCCTATGCGCCTTCTATCACTGACGCGAATGGATTTACTCTTCGGACAGATAAAGGCACAGGTGGTGAAACACTTGACACACTCAGGTGTGTAGACTTTCTTTCCACTAATCATCTTGATATATTGAGCGAAGGCGTTTCGTCTTCGGCGGCTTTGTATGGAGAATTCTATCATACGTTTGCAGAACTGATTATCATGCGTGGAGAAGGCTTTGATAATCCTCCCGCATCGCTCGGAACGGATAGGTGGAAAATCAGAGCCGTTCTGAATACGCCGGTTACCGGTATCCGGACTGCGCTTGCCGAAGATGGAGAGTCGTGGAAATGTACTCCGGAACTCGTATGGGACTCTATTAAGGTTGTCGACAGATTGGAGGCATCCACTTGGGAAGCATGGCATGGCGGCAATTATTCTAAGACACAACAAGACACAATAGGTCAGAGTGCTTGGTATGTCATCGTGCCGACATTGGGCTGCAAGGCGGCTCAAGGAGCGCAAAGAGAGGGCGAGCGAACAATTGTGCAATATATCGAACTCTATGACAATGACGGAAACCTGCAACGAGTGTCGACGCTTCTGTTGAGCAATGGAAATTCAAAATATGTAGACGGCGGTTGGCGCTATCCGATGGAAATCTCTCTCAAGGAACTCGTGCCGACAGCCTATCCGTGTGAAATCGTTCCATGGGTGGACGAAGTTGACCTTACCGACGAACGAAGCCGAGGCATCAATAACGCACAGGAATTCGAAAGATGGGTGCAAGCCTACAATCTTTATCTTCGAGAGCCTACTGAAGAGCATAGCAATGCGCTGCTCCAATTTGGAGATTTATATATCAAATCTGATGAAACAAAATATTGGCATTTCTATGTATTGAAAGACCTTGACTTGTCGGGATTTTCAGATACCCCGATAGTGCCTGTGTTGAGAGATATCTTCGATGGCCAAAGCACCATATATGCCAACGGAGGACACGGAAATAACACCATTTCCGGATTGTCTACGACATTATTCGGAACCATAGAGGGAGAGAATGCAAAAGTTCAGAATTTCAATATAAAGAAGCCCAAAGTCAATTACGGAGACAGCAACACCGACCCTGTCGGCATACTCGCTAACACGATTTCAGGCGGCGGGGCAGTGGAGCATTGCAACATACAGGACGGAACGCTTTACAGTCCGAATGCTGCAGCCGGAATGATTGCGGGAAAGGTGGAGCAGGGCTCTGTGAAGAACTGTACGGTTTCCGGTTTTCTTGTCTCTTCTTCGACACACGATGGTGTAATCGGAGAGAAAGGCAGTTATTATGCGGAAGAAAACAATGATGCGAGCAACGTCACTACGACGTCTGTGGAGCAAGAACCTTAAACTTTCAGACATGATACAAAAGTACAGATATTTATTGCTTTTCGTTCTGTTTCCTGTTTTGGTAGGATGTGCAGACGACATGGGCTTATCTGAAGCAGATTCCGTGCACAATGGAGAACTGCCCGTCGAATTTCATTTCGAATGGCCCGGAATGACGGATACGAGAGCATTCGACGATGTCAATGTCAAAACAAAGTTTGGCAATGATGACGTCATTCATATTGTTGGTACGTTCAAGACAAGTGCGTTGCAGGAAGACGGAACTTATAAGGAAGGCACCGTTTCACGATACGGCGCATTGAAATATGATGCTACCAATAGAAAATGGAATGCAGTGGCGGGTAGCACGCTCACTTGGCCCTCCATTTCTACTGAAGGTAAGTTCTATGCCTATTACGAAAGCACGTCAAGTGGATTGTTTACCCAATATGACACTCCTATAGAAATCAATCTTTCGGAGGTGACGCCACAGACCGACCCTCTGATGGCTCCGGAAACGTCCGACATGCCGTATGGACATGCTGTACATCTTCGGTTCGAACATCTTTGCACCTACTTGTCTCTTGTCGACCTCGAGCCAATGGTTGCTTCTCAATATTTCTTCACGACTCCCGACTATAAAATAGGAAGTAAGGACGCACCAAAGGACTTCCATAATGGTTATCGACTCTCTTTGGTCAACAATGCGCCGGAGTCCGAAGTTCCACAGCCGGCACTGAAATTTGAATTTGTTCAAATTCCGGACGAAACCTATGAAGGACTGATATATATAGCGGGTAATGCCACGACCATACAGCATTCCGACGATGACGAAGAAGTCAAGGCAACAAAGGTCGGCTATTTCCTTGAACCGGGACTTTACAATAAATTTCAGTTGAGTTATTCTTCCATCGCCCCCAAAACGTATAATTATCTTACCTATGATTATGAAAGTATCCCGCCACAGATGGGAGGAATAGACAAACAAAACACCCCGCCCGATTTGGCTGCAGGTCATACCTATGTATTGACCGTGACGAAATCGCCGGGTGTCACCATTGAGTCTCCTCCTTCGGGAGAAGGTTGGGATGAAACGGACGTATCATACGATGTGGAAGTGGATGAATTCCTGAAATCCATACGCGAAGGAAGGGAATATCGGAATAAAAGTGACATACTGATACTTGAAGCCGTGCCCGGAGGCACGCGGTTGCTTCATAATGTCGATTTCCACGGAGAGAATTATGAAGATTTTCAGCAACTTGGCTTCCTCCCTGATGTGTTGGGCGGTAGGACTTTTGACGGAAACTATCATTATATTATGAACCTTGGCTGTTCTCTCTTCCGCAACAACTACGGCACCATACAGAATTTGGGGCTGAAAAATGCCGTCATCAATACGACATCCATAGAATATACGTATGGAGAAGAAGAAGACAATACCCAAGACAAAAGCCGTCACGGAGCCCTTTGCATGTGGAACCGCTCCGATGGCATCATCAGCAATGTCAGACTGGAAAATGTCGATATGACCGTTTCTGTGCAATATAATAACGACGATGCCGACGGCAGCGAGGTGCACAACATCGGAGCCGTAGTGGGTTCAAATACCGGAAGCATCTCGGAATTATATTTAAGCGGACGCTTCAACCTCACGGTAGAAGGAGCGGATGTACAGAACGCCGAGGTGCTTATAGGTGGTCTGATGGGGCAAAATGCGGGTTCCGGAACAATCAGCAATGTCTCCCTCCTCAAGGATGATTTTCAGATGCAGATAATGAACAAGTGCAGCAGTGCCTTGGGACTTTATGCCGTAGGAGGAATAGCCGGTAAATCCTCTGGAATGATGAGTGGAATTATCATGACAGATGTGTTTATTGATTGCAGAGAAAGTACAGGACTTGTGTCTTATCTCGGCGGTATGGCAGGTCAATTGGAAGTGACCGGCGCATCCTCCGTCGGATATATGAATGACTGCATCTTGAGCGGCTCTGTACAGGCAGGTAAAACCATTGCTGACGAGAAAATTCCCGGACAGGCCTACACAGGCGGCATGGCGGGGTACGACAACAATGTGCCCGTCACAGATTGTCGGGCGTCAGTGTCCGTCATCGGTTCACAGGCAGTCAGCAGTCGGGTGACGTATGGTACAGGAGGCGCTTTCGGTCGGATATTCAATTCGTCGACTTTTGAAAATCTCATCACCTATGGCGCACGATTGGTTGCTCCCACCGGCACACCCGAATCCGATGCAAATCATATAGGCAACTTTGCGGGAATTGCACCTGAAGGGCAGTCTTGGGAAAAGGATTATGCCGACAAGAACATCATCTTCCATTCCTTCGCCGGTCTTGAGGAAATAGGCGCATTCCTTTCAAATTAGATTAGACTTAATTGATTTCAAAGCAAACATGAGACTCCGAATACGAACAAATCATTCAAGAATAAGAACCCTGCTGCTTGGTGTCGCAGTGGTTGTCGGCACTTGCCTTGTGGGCTGTACAGACGAACTTGCAGACTTCACCTCTTCTGCAAAGCCGTCTGGCGGTCTGAATTTTAAGGCATACATAGAAGAGGAAGGCACCCTGTCGACACGTGCGGAGGGTTTAGATTCAATATATGTGGCGTATGAGCCTTGGAATCAGGATTTCTATATCCAGTTGAATACAACCGATGACGCCGGAAAGGAAGTAGTGAAATATGGAGTCTATGAAGTGCCGTCGGCTTACGAAGGTCGGCTTGAACCCAAAGATGTTGCCAAGGCGTTGAATTGGAACAATCTGAAGAATGCACATACCTTCTATTCATGGACCATTCCATGGATGAAAACCGCTTCAGAAGACACGCCGTCCGACAATCCGTCTGCAGAGGATGAAGGCACTCAGTATTATTCACCCTCAGATAAGTCCGTTCCCGTCTATTTTTATAATTCGTCAGAGGAACATGGGTATGAGCAAAACCACAATAATGCGGTCTACGAAGGATTTATCGGAGCAAAATCAGAAGCATTCAGTTATGCGGAGCATGGCAAGTATGTAGAACTGACATTCCATCATCTTGTATCAAAAATCAAGATAGCCAGCCTGATTTTGATACAGACCGATGGTTCAGTCCAGAAGAACCTTCAGGCAGACATGACATTTGTCGGCATGCCCGTACAGGCGACGTTCTATCCTCATCCGAAAGACGATGACGAGAGCGGTGCGCCAAAGGGATGGCGTCCGTATGTGGGTGCGCCTTATGAAGCATCTCCTGACACAGGCGTAACCTACTATATACACAACCGCCCGAATTTCCAAGATATATTCTATGTCTGCCCCGAAGTGAATTTTTCCAAGATAGATTATCAGATAAAAATCAACACCAAAGGTTATGAGACCCTCCAGACCTACTATGGAACATTCGACGATGTAGTGTTTGAAAGGGAACCCGGTTGGGGTTATGACCGCGGCGAAGAGGATGAAAATGGTGAGATGACCGACGCGAAAATCCTCCATGCAGGCGAAGAAATGCTCCTCAACATCGTGCTCATCCCGGGAAAAGGCCCCGGCTTGAAGGTGATTATCAAAGATTGGAGCACCGAGCAGCCAAGAGAATCGGAATATCACCCTCATCAAGGATTTTATTCCGATGCCGAGTTGCAAGAACTGCTCGACCTGTTGTATGGTTTGGATAAGAATACCTACGACAACCCACCGGCCGAATTGGAACTTCTTTTTGAGATGTATGGTTACACGGGAGAAGACGGAAAAAAATATTTCCCTCTCTATGAAAACCTCACCCCGCGGAAAGGCAACTCGGTGAGCGGTATCTTCCCTATTCCGCCGGGATACATCATAGACGGAATGGGGCATGTCGTCACCCTGAAGACAAACGAAGGCTCTTATTGGCCTAATGAAGGGCGTTCAAAATATTTCAACGTCGGCGGCTTGTGCCGTGACATATATTTTACGGACGAGAACGGCAACAATACCATTTATATAGACAGCGATGGCTATATTTGGGTGACAAACCCCGAAACCGGGCTGTTGGAACAAACGAAGAACCAATTGCCTGCTGAAATGCCTCCGGGAAAAAGAGGGTTTGACATCAGTTGTACGACAGGTAGCATCCGCGAAACTGAATATTATAATGACCAGATAGTAGGATAAAGACAAGCGTAGACAAAATCTGCAGCCGCTGCTAAAGTCCATTCGGAATTTCCGAATGGACTTTATAGTTTTTTATTGTCCTTTATTTTCCTCACTCCCATCCCATTTTTAGTTGCGAAATTCGCAACTATCTGCCTTATGAGGCATATACACTATAAGTCGCTGATTGACAATTGCCTACACTATATTCCACTTTTATGAAATTTGGAGTGCACTTCAGATGAATTTAGAG
>JAFLUS010000230.1 GCA_022508685.1 Prevotellaceae bacterium
AGCCACCATGCTGTCGTTCAGTAAATTCACGCTGTCAACATTGTTTTTTCCATTTTTTTGCATTTGTAAAACAAAAAATCAGTACCTTTGCAACGACTTTGGCGTAGAGTATGCAAAAGCACATTGACCGCCAATCTCACTCACATTCCACAAGCGTAATACATTAAGATATAAGAAGCAAATGATTAAGATTACTTTTCCCGACAACAGCGTTCGCGAATATGAAGCCGGCGTGACCGGAATGCAGATTGCAGAAAGCATCAGCCCGCGATTGGCACAAGACGTGGTGGCTTGCGGTGTCAACGGTGAAACGACCGAACTGAATCGCCCAATCAACCACGATGCAAACGTGGTGCTCTACAAATTCGACGACGAAGAAGGTAAGCACGCATTTTGGCACACGTCTGCCCACCTTATGGCGGAAGCCTTGCAGGAACTCTATCCCGGCACGCAGTTCGGTATCGGTCCTGCCATCGAAAATGGTTTCTACTACGACGTGATGATGCCCGAAGGCACGAAACTCAACGAGGCAGAATTCCCAAAAATCGAAAAGAAGATGCAGGAACTTGTGCAGCGCAAAGAGCAACTCGTGAGAGCAGAAATTTCGAAAGCCGATGCTTTGAAATTCTTTGGCGACCGCGGTCAAACGTACAAAAACGAACTGATTGAAGAGTTAGAAGATGGAAAAATCACGACTTATACACAAGGCAACTACACCGACCTCTGCCGTGGTCCGCACCTCGTTTCCACAGCACCCATCAAGGCTGTGAAGGTGCTCTCCGTAGCAGCCGCATACTGGCGTGGCGATGAAAAGCGCCCGATGATGACGCGCGTATATGGTATTTCCTTCCCAAAGAAGAAAATGCTCGACGAATACCTGCTGAAACTTGAAGAAGCCAAGAAGCGCGACCACCGCAAAATCGGTAAGGATATGGAACTCTTCTTCTTCTCCGACCGCGTCGGCAAGGGTCTGCCCATGTGGTTGCCCAAAGGCACAGCCCTGCGCCTCCGTCTGCAAGATTTCTTGCGCAAAATTCAGAAACGCTATGGTTATCAGGAAGTAATGACGCCACACATCGGCGGAAAGAGTCTCTACGTGACATCGGGACACTATGCCCACTACGGCAAAGATTCGTTCCAGCCCATTCATACGCCCGAAGAGGATGAGGAATATATGCTCAAACCGATGAACTGCCCTCACCACTGCGAAATCTACGCATCACAACCGCGCTCCTATCGTGACCTGCCCCTGCGTATCGCTGAATTCGGAACGGTATACCGTTATGAACAAAGCGGTGAACTCCACGGACTCACCCGCGTGCGTTCGTTCACACAAGACGATGCCCACATCTTCTGTACCCCCGACCAAGTCAAAGGCGAGTTCCTGCGCGTGATGGACATCATCGCCATCATCTTCAAAGCACTCGACTTCAAAGACTTCGAAGCGCAAATCTCCCTGCGCGACCCTGCCGACACCGAAAAGTATATCGGTAGCGACGAAGTATGGGAAGCAGCCGAACGTGCCATCATCGAAGCCTGCGAAGAAAAAGGATTGCCCGCACGCAAGGAAACCGGCGAAGCAGCCTTCTATGGTCCCAAACTCGACTTTATGGTGAAAGATGCCATCGGCCGCCGTTGGCAACTCGGAACCATTCAGGTAGACTACAACCTGCCCGAACGCTTCAAACTCGAATACACCGGTGCTGACAACGAAAAGCATCGTCCTGTTATGATTCACCGTGCCCCGTTCGGTTCGATGGAACGCTTCTGCGCCGTCCTCATCGAGCACACTGCCGGTCATTTCCCATTGTGGCTCACGCCCGACCAAGTTGTTGTACTGCCCATCTCCGAAAAGTTCAACAACTATGCACAGAAAGTCAACAAGTACCTCAACGACAACGACGTGCGTTCAACCGTAGACGACCGCAACGAGAAGATTGGCCGCAAGATTCGCGACAACGAACTCAAGCGCATCCCCTATATGCTTGTCGTCGGCGAAAAAGAAGCCGAAGAAGGCACCGTTTCTGTACGCAAACAAGGCGAAGGCGACAAGGGAAGCATGAAATTTGAGGATTTTGCAAAGAAAATCGAGCAAGAAGTACGAGAAATGACAGAAAATTTCTAACTTTGCACCTTGAAATTGATTTTTCACACAATCAATGAAAGTAGACAACAGAAAAAAACAGCAACAGCCGCAGTACCGCATCAACGAGCAGATTCGAGTACGCGAAGTGAGAATCGTAGGCGATGACATTGAATCCACCGTCATGCCTACACGCCAAGCCCTCCAACTTGCACAAGAACGGGAAGTAGACCTCGTCGAAATCTCACCTAATGCCGTACCGCCGGTTTGCCGACTCATCGACTACTCCAAATTCCTCTACCAACAGAAGAAGAAGCAGAAGGAAATGAAGGCGAAGCAAGTGAAAGTAGAAGTAAAGGAAATCCGCTTCGGCCCCCAGACGGCAGACGCCGACTACAACTTCAAACTGAAACACGCCATCGGCTTCATCAACGAAGGCAACAAAGTCAAGGCCTACGTATTCTTCAAAGGACGTTCCATCGTCTTCAAAGAACAAGGAGAAGTGTTGCTGTTGCGCTTTGCCAACGACTTGGAAGAAATCGCAAAAGTCGAAAGCATGCCGACCCTCGAAGGCAAACGCATGAGCATCATCCTCGCGCCGAAGAAAGCCGGACAACCCAAGAAAAGCCAGCAGAAGCGCGACGAAGAAAAAGCAAAATCCGAGGAGCAAGCCAAGAAAGTCACCGTCGAACCTACAGTTGAACCCGCTGACACTGCAACCATCGACAACGACACCACCGACGCAAACTCCTAAACCCCATTCAGACAAAAAAGTGCGTAACGTCTGGTATATACGTTGCCACAGTAATTAAATAACTAAAACAAAACAAAAAAATGCCAAAAGTAAAAACCAGTTCAGCCGCTAAAAAGCGTTTCAAGCTGACAGCAACCGGAAAGATTAAGCGTAAGCACGCTTATCACAGTCACATCTTGACAAAGAAGACGAAGAAGCAAAAGAGAAACCTCGTTCACTCAACGACCGTTGTCAAAGCCAACGTAAAGCAAGTGCGCGACCTCCTCGTCCTTCGTTAATCCACATCAAGAAAGACAATACATTTATCTTTCCAGTAAACACAAAGTTTAACCGAATGTTTAGCTGAAGTTCACGAAGAAATAAGCAGAGCGACAAAGCAACGCTATCAATGCCGTGGCGCTAACATTCAAAAAGAATCAAAATTATGCCAAGATCAGTAAATCACGTTGCATCACGTGCAAGAAGAAAAAAGATTTTGAAGCGCGTCAAGGGTCAGTTTGGTGCCCGCAAAAACGTGTGGACAGTAGCCAAGAACGCCTATGAAAAAGGACTCACCTACGCATACGTAGGCCGCAAGTTGAAAAAACGCGAGTTCCGTGCCCTTTGGATTCAGCGTATCAACGCCGCAGCACGTATGGAAGGCATGTCGTACAGCCAGTTGATGGGTGCTATCCACAAGGCAGGCATCGAAATCAACCGCAAGACACTTGCCAACCTTGCTATGAACAACTACGACGCATTCAAGGCCATCGTTGACAAAGTAAAATAATCGACGACGTACACCAATCATACTTCCCTCGCATAGTCCCTCATTTGGCTATGCGAGGGATTTTTATTGTATAGAATTGCAATGCCGTAAATGAAAATTCATAAAGTGTGATGGCGTTTTCAAAAATTATGCGTAATTTTGCAAAGA
>JAFLUS010000231.1 GCA_022508685.1 Prevotellaceae bacterium
GGATTGACGTCGGTGATTTCTTCGTACATGTCGAAGAGGTTGCCGTAGCGTTGGCGGATGACGTCGATGCCGAGGCGTGCGATGCTCTCCGAGAAGTCGAGGAATACGGCCAGTCCCGTGTTGTTCACGCCGAAGCCCTTGTCGCAGCGTTCCTTGGCTGCACGGCTTGCCACGTCGCGGGGAACGAGGTTGCCGAAGGCGGGATAGCGGCGTTCGAGGTAGTAGTCGCGGTCTTCTTCGGGAATTTCATAGCCTTGCTTCGTGCCTGCCTGCAGTGCCTTGGCGTCTTCCAACTTCTTCGGTACCCAGATGCGGCCGTCGTTGCGGAGCGATTCCGACATGAGGGTGAGTTTGGACTGCTTGTCGCCGTGAACGGGAATGCAGGTCGGGTGAATCTGCACGTATGCGGGGTTGGCAAAGTATGCGCCCTTGCGGTAGCACGACATGGCTGCGCTGACGTTGCAACCCATGGCGTTGGTCGAAAGGAAGTAGGTGTTGCCATATCCACCCGTTGCAATCACGACGGCGTTGGCGCTGAAACGCTCCAACTTGCCGGTGACGAGGTTCTTGGCGATGATGCCGCGTGCACGTCCGTCGACGATGACCACGTCGAGCATTTCGTAGCGGGTGTAGAGTTTCACCTTGCCGGCATTCACCTGAGCCGACAGTGCGCTGTAGGCACCGAGCAGGAGTTGCTGGCCGGTCTGACCTTTGGCGTAGAAGGTACGGCTCACCTGTGCACCACCGAACGAGCGGTTGGCAAGTGTGCCGCCATATTCGCGGGCGAACGGTACGCCTTGTGCCACGCATTGGTCGATGATGGAGTTCGACACTTCAGCCAGACGATAGACGTTGGCTTCGCGGGCACGGTAGTCGCCACCCTTGACGGTGTCGTAGAACAGGCGGTAAACGGAGTCGCCGTCGTTCTGATAGTTCTTCGCAGCATTGATACCACCCTGTGCGGCAATGGAGTGTGCACGGCGTGGAGAGTCCTGAATGCAGAAGTTCAGCACGTTGAAACCCATTTCGCCGAGCGAAGCCGCAGCCGATGCACCTGCCAATCCCGTGCCGACCACGATGACGTCGAGTTTCAGTTTGTTCTTCGGATTGACCAAACGCTGGTGAGCCTTGTAGTTGGTCCATTTCTCAGCGACCGGTCCTTCGGGTATTCTTGAATTTATTTGGGTCATAAGAATTGTAAATTGAAGATGGATATAATGATAGAATTACATAGCCCCGCATCCCTGTGCGGCTTCCTTGCAACACTCTACAGCCTGCTGACCGCAGCATGCAGCCTCACCGCCGCAGCATTGCAGCGACGGAGCCAGACCGAAGGCGAAGGCAAGCACGACGACGAGGAACATGAGCATCACGAGCGTCACGTAGATGATGCCGATGATGCGCCAGCGGTTAAACCAAATGTGGCCGCTCCAGCCAATCGTCTGAATGGCAGACCAGAAGCCGTGAGTGAGGTGGAACCAAATGGCAACGAGCCATACGACGTAGAGCACGACGTAGACGGGACAACTGAACGTGGTGACGATTTTTGCAAAACCGTCGGCAGGAGCCGCATCGTAGTGAATCGACGGGAACAACTCTGCGAACATCATGTTGTACCAGAAGTTGAACAGGTGCAGCAGCATACCGAGCAGCACGATGACGCCCAGCACGAGCATGTTCTGCGAAGCCCATTCCACCTTGGCAGGCTTTTCCGTTACGGCATAGCGGTTGTTGCCGCGAGCCTTACGGTTTTCGATAGTCAGGATGAACGCATACACGATGTGGAGCAAGCACAACGCAGCCAAGCCGGCAGTAGCCACAACGGCATACCAGTTGGCACCGAGGAACTCGCAAATCATGTTGTAGCCATCCTTCGAGAAGAGCGCCACGACGTTCATCGACGCGTGGAACGTCAGGAAGAGAATCAGCGCCATGCCCGTTACCGACATCAGCACTTTCTTTCCAATGGAAGATTTAGTTAACCACATAAATTTGTTTGTTTTGAAATAAATATTGTTTTTGTTTGTTGATAATAGCCCATACACGCGGCACACGCTGCCGCAAAGAGAGTTGACCATGCAAAAGTAAATATTTTTTAACACACATACAAGAAAAATGCAGAAAAATCCAATTTTGCCGGAGTTTTTCCCCCGTTTAATTTCTAAAATTTGTACCTTTGCACAGTACAACACGAAAAAACGTGCGTGCGATAAACTGAACCATAAAACCCCATACACCGCCATGACGCGAAACCTCCTACCCATCCTTGCCCTCGCCCTCTGCGGAACGGCGAACGTCGCAGCCCAGACCGAAATCATCGGCGAACAAGCCGACATCGTAGCCGAAACCGTAGCCACCGCCACGCCGTCGGCAGCCAGTGCAGCCTACGAATACGCCCGATTCGGCTACCTCAGCTACAACGACGTCCTCCACTCCATGCCCGCCTATGCCGAGGCACAGCAGACGCTCGCCGAGATGCGCACATCCTGCGAAGCCGAACTCCGCCGCAGCGAAGAAAACTTCTCCAAAATATTTGCCGAATTCATCGAAGGACAACGCTCCTTCCCCGAAAACATCCTGCTCAAGCGGCAGAAGGAACTCCACCAACTCATGGAGCAAACCCTCAAATTCAAGGAAGAAGCACGCGCACTGCTGCAAAAATCCGAACAGGAAGTCATCGAACCCCTCCGCCGGCAAATCGACAACGCCATCCGACGCATCGGACTCGAACGCGGCTATGCCTACGTCCTCAACACCGACAACAACACCTACCCATTCGTCAATGGCGACATCGGCACCGACATCACTGCCGACGTCCTCGAACTGCTGCAGCAGTAGCCCCTGCACCTCCCCACGTTCCCCGACATGAACGCAGCCACCCCATCATCCATCGCCCCCATCGGCGTATTCGACTCCGGCTACGGCGGACTCACCATCCTCTCCGGCATCCGCCGGCTCATGCCCCAGTTCGACTACGTCTACCTCGGCGACAACGCCCGCGCCCCCTACGGCACACGCTCCTTCGACCTCGTCTACGAGTTCACCCTCCAAGGCGTCAAGACCCTCTTCGACCACGGCTGCCCCCTCGTCATCCTCGGCTGCAACACCGCCAGCGCCAAGGCACTGCGCACCATTCAGCAACAGTACATCGCCCACACCTGCCCCGACCGTCGCGTGCTCGGCGTCATCCGACCCACCACCGAAGTCGTCGGTTCACTCTCCTCCACGCGCCACATCGGCATCCTCGCCACCGAAGGCACCATCCGCTCGCAAAGTTACAAAATCGAAATCGAACGCCTCCACCCCGGAGCCGTCGTCACCGAAGTCGCCTGCCCTATGTGGGTGCCCCTCATCGAAAACAACGAGCACAACCACCCCGGCGCCGACTACTTCGTGCAGAAATACATCAGCCAACTCCTCCGTCTCGACCCGCAAATCGACACCATCATCCTCGGTTGCACCCACTATCCCCTCCTCATGGACAAAATCCGGCAGCACACCCCGCTCGGCATCACCCTCGTGCCGCAAGGCCGCTACGTCGCTGAAAGTCTGCACGACTATCTCCACCGACATCCCGCCATGCGCCACCGCCTCACCACCGGTGCCACCTGCCGCTACCTCACCACCGAATCCGCCACCCGATTCGAAGAAGTAGCCACCCAATTCCTCGG
>JAFLUS010000232.1 GCA_022508685.1 Prevotellaceae bacterium
GCGGAAGAAAAATTTTTGCATGGATATACTATGGCGTGCTGTTTTGCGTTATTCTGTATGAAAGCCTCACGGGCTGCACATACCTCTACGGTTATCATATACCATTATTCATCGCAAAATCGGTCCTGCCTATGCCCCATTCTACTCCGAACCACGAACGTACACAGACGACGCCGCAACCGGCACGGCGAACGCCGGCTGCCACTCCGTCGCTCCACGCTCCCGCTGATGCGCTCTTCTTCGTTCGCTTGTTTGCACGGGCTTGTCCCAGTGCCTGAAGGAAGGAACGGACGGGATTGAATACTTCTGAACTCTTACGACTGCTGGCGTCGCACCCCGAGGTGGGACGCTTGAGCAAGGCTATCCGCAAGGCGCCGCGCAAGGCGGTGCACCTGTGTGGGCTGCAGGGTTCTGCCACTGCGCTTGCCTTTGCTGCCGCCACCGACCGCACGCCGGCTCGGGCACCGCTGCTGTTCGTGCTCGACGATGCCGACGAGGCGGGCTATTTCTATCACGACCTCACGCAGATGCTCGGCACGGAGCGGGTGCTGTTTTTCCCTTCGGGGTATCGTCGCGCCATTAAGTACAATCAGAAGGATGCTGCCAACGAAATTCTGCGCACGCAGGTGCTGACGCGCATCGAGCAGGGCGGGGAAGGGACTGCCGGACTGCTCGTCGTCACCCATCCCGAGGCGCTTGCCGAGCAGGTCATCTCGCAGCAACAACTTGCCGACGGTACGCTCACGTTGCGCAAGGGCGATGCACACGATTTTGCGCAATTGGAGGAGAGGTTGGCGCAAATGGGCTTCCAGCGTGTGGACTATGTCTACGAGCCCGGGCAGTTTGCCATTCGCGGCAGCATTGTCGACATCTATTCCTTTGCATCCGAGTCGCCTTGCCGTCTCGACTTTTTCGGCGACGACATCGATTCTATCCGCACGTTCGACATTCAGACGCAACTTTCGGACGGACACCTCGACGAGGTGACTGTCATTCCCGAGTTGGAGACGGCTGCTGCCGACTACGTGCCTGTGCTCGATTTCTTTCCGCCCGACACCATTCTCGTGACGCGTAGCATCGACTACCTCTGCGACAAGGTCAGGCAGGTTTACGACGAAGGCATCAGCCGGCAGGCACTCGCTGCCGACACCGACGCTGTTGCCGACACGTCCATTCCTCACCATCGGCTTGCTCATCCCGACGACTTCAGCCGACAGGTGGCGCAGCGGCAGCACATCCTGTTGCAGCGCGGACGGGAGGAGGACAACAACCTGTCGTTCGACACGGCTGCACAACCGGTTTTCCACAAGAATTTCGACCTCGTCGAAGAGCAGTGTCTGCGCCTCATTGCCGACGGCTACCGACTCGTCATCCTTGCCGACAGTGGCAAGCAAATAGAACGTCTGCAGGATATTTTCGCCACGCTCGACAACGGAAACGGCATCGCCTTCGACCCCGTTGCCCGCACCATCCACACGGGATTTATCGACCACACGTTGCGTCTTTGCCTTTTTACCGACCACCAAATCTTCGACCGCTTCCACAAATACAACCTCCGCAGCGACAAGGCTCGGCGCGGAAAGGTTGCCCTCACGCTCAAGGAAATACAGCAGTTTGAAGTGGGCGACTACGTGGTGCACATCGACCACGGCATCGGTCGATTTGGCGGACTCGTGCGCATCCCCACCGGAGCCAACGCCTACCAAGAGATGATTAAGATTACCTACCTCAACGAGGACACGGTCTACGTCTCTATCCACGCGCTCCATAAAATTTCGAAATACAAGGGCAAGGAGGGCGAAATGCCCCGACTCAACAAACTCGGCACCGGTGCGTGGGAACGCATGAAGGAGCGTGTGAAGAGCAAGGTGAAGGACATCGCACGCGACCTCATCCGACTCTATTCGCAACGGATGCGCGAAACGGGATTTGCCTTCTCCCACGACAGTTATCTGCAACACGAACTCGAAGCCTCCTTCGTCTACGAAGACACGCCCGACCAACTGAAAGCCACACAGGAAGTCAAGGCCGACATGGAACGGCAGCAGCCGATGGACCGCCTCGTCTGCGGCGACGTGGGATTTGGAAAAACCGAAGTTGCCGTTCGTGCAGCCTTCAAGGCAGCCTGCGACGGCAAGCAAGTCGCCGTGCTCGTTCCCACCACCGTCCTTGCCTATCAGCACTTCCAGACCTTCAGCAACCGACTGAAGAACATGCCCGTGCACGTGGACTACCTCAGCCGTGCCCGCACGCCGAAGGAGCAGCGCGAAATCTTGGCAAACCTTGCAGAAGGGCGCACCGACATCATCATCGGCACGCACAAGTTAATCGGAAAAGGCGTGCAGTTCAAGGACCTCGGACTGCTCATCATCGACGAGGAACAGAAATTCGGCGTGAGCGTCAAGGAGAAACTGCGTCAGATGAAAACCAACGTCGACACGCTCACCATGACCGCCACACCCATTCCGCGCACCCTGCAATTCTCGCTGATGGGTGCCCGCGACATGAGTGTGATACAGACGCCGCCCCCCAACCGCTATCCCATACAGACGGAAATCCACACGTTCTCCGCCGACGTCATTGCCGAAGCCGTCAATTTCGAAATGTCGCGCAACGGACAGGTGTTCTTCGTCAACAACCGCATCAACAACCTGCCCGACCTCGAAGCCATGATTCATCGTGCCGTGCCCGACGCCCGCATCTGCGTGGGACACGGACGCATGGACCCGAAGGAACTGGAGCAAATCGTGTTCGACTTCATGAACCACGACTACGACGTGATGCTCTCCACCACCATCGTCGAAAACGGCATCGACGTGCCCAACGCCAACACCATCATCATCAACAGCGCCCACCACTACGGACTCAGCGACCTCCACCAGATGCGTGGACGCGTCGGACGCGGCAACCGCAAAGCCTTCTGCTATCTGCTCGCGCCGCCGCTCTCCGCCCTTCCCGACGACTCCCGACGCCGACTGCAGGCCATTGCCAATTTCTCCGACTTGGGCAGCGGACTGCACATCGCCATGCAGGACCTCGACATCCGTGGTGCAGGCAATCTGCTCGGCGCGGAGCAGAGCGGTTTCATTGCCGACCTCGGCTATGAAACCTATCAGAAAGTGCTTGCCGAAGCCATGCAGGAACTGAAGCACGAACAACCCGAAGCCCTCTCCGACGTGCAGCAGACGACTGCGACGGCACCCGCGCTCCCCCTCACGGCCACGCCCACGACGTGGAGCGAAACCGCCATCGAGACCGACATTCCCGCCTTCTTCCCCGAAACCTTCGTGCCCTCCAACGGCGAACGCATGAGCCTCTACCGCGAACTCGACGGGCTCACCCACCAACGCCAGTTGGACGACTACCGCCGCCGTCTCACCGACCGCTTCGGTACGGCACCCCACGAAGCGGAAGAACTCATGCGCATCATCCAAATGAAATGGGTGGCGCAACGGCTTGGCATCGAGCGGCTCATCATGAAGCAGAGCCGCATGATATGCTATTTCGTCAGCAACAACGACAGCCCTTACTACCAAAGCGAAACCTTCGGCCGCATCATCCATTACGCCTCGTTGCATCCGCGTCAGTGCCAACTCCGCGACGGCGAAAAACGCTCGTTCCTCATCTACAACATCACCACCGTGGAACAAGCCCTCGCCGT
>JAFLUS010000233.1 GCA_022508685.1 Prevotellaceae bacterium
ATCGGAGTCTTTTTTTCTCCAAACTATAGTTTCGTGCATACGCAGACTGCAGTCTGGAAATGTGAAAACTATAGTCTTTTTTTGATGCTGCTGAAATGGGCAGAAAACTATAGTCTTTTGCATTGCCGTTCTGCCCCGCACATACATATATATAATGCGCATGCGCGCGTGAGGGTTGGCGTCGGAAGGGAGGCTGTCTGCATGCCGTTGCGGGGGAGTGTGCAACATTTTATTGTTTTTTAGGGTATAAATCAATTATTTTCTGTAACTTTGCGGTCGAAACCATTGTATAGGTGGAGTATGCCCTGACGTGAGGGCGTTGTGAAAGAAAGAGAATATATACCTAATCAATAGTAATTCTAAATTATGAGTTTGAAAATTATTGTACTCGCAAAGCAGGTACCCGACACCCGCAATGTCGGTAAGGATGCCATGACTGCCGAAGGAACGGTGAACCGTGCCGCACTGCCTGCCATCTTCAACCCCGAAGATTTGAACGCGCTGGAACAGGCTCTCCGACTGAAGGAGCAGCATCCGGGCTCTACTGTAGGAATTTTGACGATGGGTCCTCCACGTGCCGGTGAAATCATCCGCGAGGGTCTCTATCGCGGTGCCGACACGGGTTGGTTGCTGACCGACCGTCTGTTTGCCGGTGCCGACACGCTGGCTACTTCGTATGCGCTGGCTACTGCCATCAAGAAGATTGGCGACGTGGACATCGTCATCGGCGGACGTCAGGCGATTGACGGCGATACGGCGCAGGTGGGTCCGCAGGTGGCTCAGAAACTGGGTCTGAACCAAGTGACTTATGCCGAGGAAATCCTCAAGATTGAAGACGGAAAGGCGACGATTCGCCGCCACATCGACGGTGGTGTGGAGACGGTGGTGGCTCCGCTGCCGGTGGTGATTACCGTGAACGGCAGTGCTGCTCCGTGCCGTCCGTGCAATGCGAAACTCGTGATGAAGTACAAGTATGCGACTTGTCCGCTGGAGCGTCCGGCGGAGTTGGACGAACGTATGGCGCGTCTGTACGAGGAACGTCCTTATCTCACGCTCAACCAGTGGTCGGTGGCCGACGTGGACGGCGATGCCAACCAGTGCGGTCTTGCCGGTTCGCCCACGAAGGTGAAGGCCGTGAAGAACATCGTGTTCCAAGCCAAGGAGTCGCAGACGCTCACTGCTTCGGACGCCGATGTAGAGGGACTTATCAAAGAATTGTTGAACGAGAAAATCATTGGCTAACGAACTATGAATAATGTTTTTGTATATGTAGAAATCGAAGGCACGCAAGTGCAGGAAGTTTCACAGGAATTGCTGACAAAGGGACGCAAACTCGCCAATGAACTCGGCGTAGAACTCCACGCCGTCGTTGCCGGAACGGGCATCAAGGGTGCGGTGGAAGACCAAATCCTGCCTTACGGAGTGGACAAACTCTTCGTGTTCGATGCTCCGGAACTGTTCCCTTACACGAGTGCTCCCCACACGGATATTCTCGTCAACCTCTTCAAGGAGGAAGAACCGCAAATCTGTCTGATGGGTGCTACCGTCATCGGTCGCGACCTCGGCCCGCGCGTGTCTTCGTCGCTCACCAGCGGTCTGACTGCCGACTGTACGCAACTTGAGATTGGTTCTTACGAAGACAAGAAGGAGGGCAAGGTGTTCGACAACCTTCTCTACCAAATCCGTCCTGCATTCGGCGGCAACATCGTTGCCACCATCGTCAATCCCGAACATCGTCCGCAGATGGCGACCGTGCGTTCGGGCGTGATGCAGAAGGCACTCTGCGAAGGTGATTTCCGCAAGGAAGTCGTTTACCCCGAAGTGAGCAAGTACGTCAGCCCCGAAGCCTTCGTCGTGAAGGTGCTCGACCACCACGTGGAGGCTGCGAAGCACAACCTCAAGGGTGCGCCCATCGTCATTGCCGGTGGCTACGGAATGGGTTCGAAGGAAGCCTTCGACCAACTGTTCGAACTGGCAAAAGTGCTCCACGGCGAAGTGGGCGGCTCGCGTGCTGCCGTCGACGCCGGATTCTGCGACCACGACCGTCAGATTGGTCAGACTGGTGTGACCGTTCACCCGAAGGTCTATATCGCTTGCGGTATTTCGGGACAGATTCAGCACATTGCCGGAATGCAGGATTCGGGCATCATCATCTCCGTCAACAGCGACCCCGACGCGCCAATCAACAAGATTGCCGACTACGTCATCGTGGGAACCGTCGAGGAAGTGGTGCCGAAACTCATCAAGTATTACAAGCAAAACAGTAAGTAATTCCATAACAGAAGGAAGTAAACAATGGCAAACTATTATAGCGACCACCCAGAAATTGCGTTTCACTTGGAGCACCCGCTGATGAAGCGCATCGTAGAACTCAAGGAAAAGGGCTACGAAGATGCAAAAACATACGCCGACGCACCCGTAGACTTCGAAGACGCCATCGAAAACTACAAGCGCATCCTCGACATCACGGGCGACGTGGCAGCCAACATCATCGAACCGAACTCGGAGAGCGTTGACCTCGAAGGGCCGCACCTCGAGAACGGCAGAATGATTTACGCCAGCAAGACGTTCGAAAATCTCGACGCAACGGTGAAGGCAGGTCTGCACGGCATTTCCATGCCCCGTCGTTACGGCGGTCTGAACCTCCCCAACGCCGTATTCTCGATGCTGAGCGAAGTGATTTCCGCAGCCGATGCCGGTTTCCAGAACATCTGGAGCCTGCAGTCGTGCATCGACACCCTGTATGAATTCGGTTCGGAAGAACAGCGTCAGAAATTCATCCCGCGCGTCTGCGCCGGCGAAAGCATGTCGATGGACCTCACCGAGCCCGATGCCGGCAGCGACCTTCAGCGCGTCATGCTCAAGGCAACCTACGACGAGAAAGAAGACTGCTGGCGCCTGAACGGCGTGAAGCGCTTCATCACCAATGGTGACAGCGACATCCACCTCGTGCTCGCCCGTTCGGAAGAAGGTACGAAAGACGGACGCGGACTCTCCATGTTCATCTACGACAAGCGCGACGGCGGTGTGAACGTGCGCCACATCGAGCACAAACTCGGTATCCACGGCTCACCCACTTGCGAACTTACCTACAAGAACGCGAAAGCATACCTCTGCGGCGACCGCAAACTCGGTCTCATCAAGTACGTGATGGCACTGATGAACGGCGCACGCCTCGGCATTGCCGCACAATCCGTCGGCGTAGAGCAGGAAGCCTACAACGAAGGACTGGCATACGCAAAGGAACGCGCACAGTTCGGACAGAAAATCATCGAATTCCCCGCAGTCTACGACATGCTGTCACGCATGAAAGCCAAACTCGACGCAGGCCGTTCGCTGCTCTACCAGACAGCACGCTACGTCGACGTCTACAAGGCACTCGAAGACATTCAGCGCGACCGCAAACTCGAACCCGAAGAACGCCAAGAACTCAAGAAGTTCACACGTCTGGCTGACGCCTTCACCCCGCTGGCAAAGGGTATGAACTCGGAATACGCCAACCAGAACGCCTACGACGCCATCTCCATTCACGGCGGTTCGGGCTTCATCATGGAATACAAGAGCCAGCGCCTCTTCCGCGACGCCCGCATCTTCTCCATCTACGAAGGAA
>JAFLUS010000234.1 GCA_022508685.1 Prevotellaceae bacterium
TGTGCTACTAATGCGTCTATACCTTCTTGTTCTGACAAATCTGCAATAAATTGCTGATGCCCATTGCCTTCAAGTGCATCGAATGTTTCTTGCAGACGTTCAGCATTACGACCAGTAATGATGATGGTAGCACCCATCTTCGAACATTCAATGGCTGTTGCCCGACCAATACCCGACGATGCCCCAGTTACAAGTATAGTTTTACCTTCTAATGAAAATGGATTATACATGGTCATCTTATTTACATTCAACTAAATCCGATATAATAATGTTATCTGTTTCGAAAGACACACTTCCCCACGACAAACCAACACCAAAACCGCAACAAATGAATTTTGTAGGTTGATGCTCGATTTTCCCTTTGAGTTGTGTTACGATGGTCAACGGAATAGATGCCGATGAGGTATTACCAAAATGATACATGCTTGATGGCACTTTTGTTTCATCCAATTTCAGTTTCTTGATAATCATTTTGTTCATTTTCATATTTGCTTGATGGAATACAAAATAATCTGCTGTCTGATAATCAAAACCAAAATGCTCTGCCAATTTCTTCACGGATTTAGGCGCAGTAGAGATGCCAAAAGCAAATACATCCATACCTTTCATGCGCGTTTGAAATCGATTATACACATGTCCGTCTATTTCTTCTTCCTTAAATCCATCAAAAGAAATAGGATTTCTTGCGCCACCTTCTGGGATAATAATGGAATCATACCCACTTCCGTCTGTTCCAAAATGAAATTGAAAACTTTTTGCTCCAACTTGATACTCTAATGCTGTAATCGTACCTGCGAAACCAAATAAAGGGTCGTTTGTCGGGAAATGCCGTTTGGCATCACCACACATCAGTAATGCTTTCTTGATATATCCTCCTTGAAGCAATGCTGCTGTAGTGCTCAATCCATACACCCAGCCAGAACACCCCAAAACAATATCTTCTGCATAACACTCCTTCGGAAGTCCTAAACGATCTTGCAAGATGCAAGCCGTTGCCGGAAGAAAATAATCTGTATTTTGGGAGACAAAAATCAATGCATCTATTTCATCCTTTCTCCATTGTAAGTCTGCCATCAGTTGTTCGGCTGCCTCATAGCATAAATCTGACGTAGTATGGTGTTCAGAAAAACGTCGTTCGTAAACACCAGTTGTTTTTACAAAATCGTCATTACTATACTCCCCTTCACTAACCTGAATTTCCGCTGACAAATTACTGACAATATTTGCAGGGACGCCAGCAGCAAGACCGGCGACCCGTACATTTTTGAACTCTAAGAATGCCATTACAGTTTACTTTTAACCGTATTAAACAAATCTTCTATAGTAGTTGCATTGCGCACGTCATCGCCTTTGAGCGTTACGTCAAACTCTTCATCGACCATTGCGATGATGGAGAGGGCGGTCAGTGAACTCCATTCGTCTAATTCGTGGAAACGCGTAGTTGCTGTAAATTCACTTGCATCCGTGTCATCGAACTGATTAGCAAAATTCTCGATAAATTCATTTAATTCCATAATGTTAATGTTTTAAGATGTTAATAATGAATGGTGAGATATAGAATATATAGGTATGCTTATGCCTTAAAGATTTTGGCAGGAACACCCAAATATAGGTTGCCGTCTTTTGGTTTGGTCATCAGTACACTGCCAGCTCCCAATCGGATGCGATTACCAATTTTCAGTTGTTGTAGAATGATGCTGCCGACACCGAAGAAGTTACAATCACCGATTTTAACTTCGCCTGAAACACGAATAGCAGGCATAAAGACATTATAGTTTCCGATATTATCATCATGTCCCATAGATATGGCACCATTGAATACATTAAAGTCGCCAATGGATACATTACAACTGGCAAAACATCCTCCTTGTATGATGTTGCCATGACCGATAGTCAGCGTCTCTGCATCCGCCATCCTAAAATTCGGATGGATGATGTTCGGAAAGTGGATATTGGGATTGATGATTTTTTCGGAAACAGCCTTGATGGCGTGGGGCGAACCAATGGCAATGACGACATCCAAGGGTGTCTGCCAAGCATTGAGTTCGGCTACACCGCCCAAAACTTTTCCATACTCTGTAGGAAATCCTTTCTCCTTTCCGTCGTCGAAGAAACCGATGAGCTTCCATTGTTGGTCTTTCAATTCAATACATTCGTTGATGGTGTTGATGAGACAGGCAACTTCGCGTCCAAATCCGCCTGCACCAAAGATGGCAATGTCTATCATATTCGTTTTGTTTTAATTGTGTCCGTTAAAAGGCTCCATGGTTGCGTGTCCTGCTTCGCTGATACCATCGCGCTGCACGACCTTCTTGATGGTGAGCAATATGACTTGGAGGTCGACCCATGGCGACACGTGGTCTACATACCATACGTCGAGCCGAAATTTCTCTGTCCACGAAATGGCATTTCTTCCGTGACACTGCGCCCATCCCGTGATGCCGGGACGAACTTCGTGGCGTCGTGCCTGTGTCGGTGAGTAGAGTGGGAGGTATTTCACCAATAGCGGACGAGGTCCGATGAGTGCCATGTCGCCTTTGAGGACGTTGATGAGTTGAGGAAGTTCATCGATACTGGTGGAGCGAATGAAACGTCCGATAGGAGTAAGCCGTCGTTCGTCGGGCAGAAGATGTCCGTCGGTATCTCGCTCGTCAGTCATCGTTTTGTACTTAATGACCTTGAAGATGCGTCCATTCCGTCCCGGTCGTTCTTGCAAGAAGAAAGCCCCTGCACCTTTGTTGGCAAAGTGCAGACCGATGGTCACCAATAAAAGAATGGGTGACAGACAAAGGAGCGCAAGGAAGGAGAGTGCAAAGTCGAGCACTCGCTTGATATAGTCGCGATAGAGGCGGTTGATCTGCATGGCGCCTTCGGTCGTGTGATGTGTCTTGCAGTCCCCCGGACAAGACAATTTTACTTACATTTGTGCTTTGGTACATATAAACAAAAAGTGTGGGTCGCTGTACCTGTCGTCCGTCCCACTACTCGAGGCTCTCGCATTGCCCATCTTGTCAAGAACGGACAACGCAGAAGCCCACACACGTATGTATATATGTCTGCATGCTCCCTATAAGATAGAGACGTCATGCAGGATATTGTATACATACCCATGGACATCTACCGTTGCCTTGTTTTTCGACAAGATTCAAATTTGCGAGATTCGAGTAGTCAAAAGAACAAAGCGTCAGAGTAGACACCTTTCATACTATATGTCACCCACCCATCCGCTTCTGCTTTCGCATCCGTGTCAAGGTAAAGGCGATGCAAAGATACTTATTTTTTTGAGAAGAAAGTGTCTAATGGCTAAATTTTTTATTTAATCATATAAAAGAGGACAAATTAGAAGCAAAAAGGGATGGAAACAGGAATGGATAAACGACTGACAAAATAACTTTGAAAGGACGGAATAAGTTACCCCATCTGCATCGTTTTGTCACAACTTGTTTAGGGCTTTTTCGGCGTATGCATAAACGTTCCGAGGCGTGCGCATAAACGTTTTTAGGCGTATGCATAAGCGTTTTTAGGCGTATGCATAAGCGTGTTCACGTTTATGCGCACGCCTAAAATGCTTTATGCGACAGTGCAAATCATG
>JAFLUS010000235.1 GCA_022508685.1 Prevotellaceae bacterium
CTGCGTATACACGAAACTATAGTTTCGAGAAAAAAAGACTCCGATGAAAATTTCTTCAGACTGCAGTCTTTTTTCAGCCATATTTCGGTGCTATCTTTTGTCTTCAGTGTGAGTCCGAAGAACGAGCCTCTCCATCACCCCTCACACCTCTTCCTCCTGCGCAAACTCGATGGCGCGATTGACGTAGTCGAGGAAAGGCTTGGTCATGCGGAAATCGTCGGCTACACGTTGGGCGAGGTCGGGCGCCAGTATGTAGTTGTCGTCGACGGGGCTCAGCACGGTGTAGACTTTATACCGCAGATAATCGGCATACGGCGCGTCGGCAGCGAACCCCTTCGGCACACGTTGGAGCATATAGTCGCGGTCGAGGTGGAAACGGGGTTCCATTGCCTTGATAATCTGCTCGAAATCGCCTTCACCTGCAACGATGTCTTCGCGCAACACTTTCAATGCCTTCGGGTCGGCGCAGTAGTCGCCGGCAGCCAACATGTGGTAGGCAGGGTAGGTGTCGGCATCGCCCGTACCGATGTGGAAATAGTAGCCGCTGTAGCCCGACTTCTTGCCTCCGCGACAGACGTAGACGCCGAAGTGGGTCTTGTAGGGCGACTTGTCTTTGGAGAAACGCACGTCGCGATAGATGCGGTAGGTACAATCCTTGGGCGTGAGGCCGCGCACGGTGGGGTCGTACTCGCCGATGCGCAGGATGAGTTCTTCGGCAAAGCGGTTGACGGTTGCGGCTGCCGTCTGATAGTCGGCCTTGTGGGCAAGAAACCATTCGCGGTTATTGTTCGCCTTGAGTTGGCGGAGAAAATGTAGCACTTGTTTCATCGTTGTTCTGCATTAAAATTCCGTGCAAAATTAAAAAGAATTCTTGTGGCAACCAAGACTTCGGAAAAAAAGAACTAAATTTGCACCTATGATACAGGAATTTCAACTGCGCGTGCTGCCCGAGCAGGCGGCAAATGAACAGAACATTATCCGTTTTCTGCAGGCCGACAAAGGTATTGAACCGAATGACGTGACGCACGTGCGTGTGCTGCGCCGAAGCATCGATGCCCGGCAACGCACCATTTATGTCAACCTCAAAGTGCGCGTCTATCTGAACGAGCAGCCTGCCGACGACGAAGTGCAGCGCACGGACTATCGCTCGGTGGACGATGCACCGCAAGCCATTGTCGTCGGTGCCGGTCCGGGCGGCTTGTTTGCTGCCTTGCGGTTGATAGAACTGGGTGTGCGCCCCATTGTGCTGGAACGCGGAAAGAACGTGCACGACCGCCGAAAGGATATTGCCCGCATCTCGCGCGAACACGTCGTCAACGACGAGTCCAACTATTCGTTCGGCGAAGGGGGCGCAGGGGCGTTCTCCGACGGAAAACTCTATACGCGCAGCAAGAAACGTGGCAATGTCGACAAGATTCTCAACGTGTTTTGCCAACACGGCGCGAGCACATCTATCCTCGTCGATGCCCATCCTCACATCGGTACCGACCGGTTGCCGCGTGTCATTGAGGCGATGCGCAACACCATTCTGCGTTGTGGAGGCGAAGTGCATTTTGAAACCCGCATGACGGCGTTGCTGATGGAAAGCGACCGCGTCGTCGGGGTGCAGGCAGCCGACGGACGTTGCTTCAGCGGTCCCGTCATTCTCGCTACCGGCCATTCCGCCCGCGATGTCTATCGGTGGTTGGATGCCAACGGCGTGGAAATCGAAGCCAAGGACATTGCCGTCGGTGTGCGACTGGAACATCCCGCCGAACTCATCGACCGCATCCAGTATCACAATAAGCAAGGCAAGGGGCGCTATCTGCCTACAGCCGAATATAGTTTCGTCACGCAAGTCGACGGACGTGGCGTCTATAGTTTCTGCATGTGTCCGGGCGGAACGGTCGTTCCTGCCGCCAGCGGTCAGCAGCAAGTCGTGGTCAACGGCATGTCGAACGCCCTGCGCAATTCTCCGTGGAGCAACAGCGGAATGGTGGTCGAACTCCATGTCGACGACCTTCTCGACAGCAAAATGGCGATGCAGAAAAATCCGCTCGGCAGTCCCAACCTCGCCATGATGATGTTTCAGGAACAACTGGAGCAGCAGGCGTGGCAGCAGGGTGGACGTCGGCAGTCGGCACCGGCTCAACGCATGGCGGACTTCGTGAACAAACGCCTTTCGGCAGACCTTCCTGCCACATCCTATAGTGCAGGTCTCGTGTCTACACCGCTGCATTTCTGGATGCCGCCGTTCGTTACCTCGCGTCTGCGTCAGGGATTTCTGAATTTCGGTAAATCCTCGCATGGTTTTCTCACCAACGATGCCGTGATGATAGGTGTGGAGACGCGCACCAGCAGTCCCGTCCGCATCCTTCGTCGCAACGACACCCTTCAGCACGTCCGTCTGCAAGGCCTCTTCCCCTGTGGCGAAGGTGCAGGCTACGCCGGTGGCATCGTCTCGGCAGGCATCGACGGCGAACGCTGTGCCGAAATGCTGGCAGAATACCTCGCTGCTGTATAGTGACGGCTGTACTAACAAAAAAATTAAAGATATATCTCCATGCTGAACATATTTTTTTGTAAAAAATGATGCTATTAACTATGAATTTACTACCTTTGCATCCAAATCATCAAATCCCAATGCCTATGTAAATAACGAATTAAAGACATTTAGATAAAGAAACGTAACTTTTATCTTGTTCCTAAAATTTCGCCAAAATTAAAAGCATCAAGAATAAAAGTAAAACGTTCACGCTGTGCGTGGGCTTTTACTCGTATATGATGCAATGGTGTTTGGCGATACCTTAGGAACGTAGACGAAGTAATCAGTCCGCGTTTTTTTATTGTCTCTTTTCAAAGTGGACTGAATCAATTTATAACAAAGAACGTTTTTGCAAAAGATAATGCAAGTCAGTCCACGTTTTGATAATATGAAAAAGGTCAATTGGACTGTATGACCCAAAAACTAATGAATATGAAGAAAATATTTTCAATATTGATTGCAATGCTGTTTGTATGCGTTGCAACAGCTCAAGCACAAGAAGGATCGGGATCTTGTGTTATTCGCGGCACAGCGAATGATTATGTACATGCAACAGCTTATTTGCAAAGTACAGGAAACCACCAGGTGGGAGGAACGGTTTCCATAGCGAATAGTTCATCTAAACCATTATTAAGTTTTCATCTTACCGTTAAATGTGATAGAATAGATTATGTAGATGGAGAGAAACGACTTGTGAATGTAGCACTAATCAATCAAGATTATCATCCGCGCCCAGCAATAGGTGCATACGATGGTAAAGATATTCCAATACCAGGAATTCGCGCACCGAATGGAGTGGAGAATGTGACAGTAACGATTAGTAATGCAACTTGTAATTAGTAAAATTATGAAAACATTATTAGTTTTATTGTTATTAATGGTTGCAATATGCTCATTAACATCTTGTGCGGCTATTAGCCGTATGGATGAAGAAGAAGCTACGCGGTTTGGCTACAATACAGGTGTGTGGCTGCGTGGTGGTTCTGAAAGTGATTATTGGAATAAATAATCTGTACGTGCACGGGGCAGGCATTCATGAAGAATGCCTGCCTTTTT
>JAFLUS010000236.1 GCA_022508685.1 Prevotellaceae bacterium
GATGCCGAGCAACTGGCGCAGGCAACGGGGGTGAGCCCTCTGCTGTGTCCGTTGCTGATTGAGCGTGGGGTAGATACGCCGGAGAAGGTACGCCGTTTCTTCCGTCCGCAACTGCAATCGCTGCACGACCCGTTTCTCATGCGCGACATGGACGTTGCCGTCGCCCGACTGAACGACGCCATGGGACGCAAGGAGCGCATCCTCATCTATGGCGACTACGACGTCGACGGATGCACGGCTGTGGCACTGGTTTATCGGTTCTTACAACAGTTCTATTCGAACATCGACTACTACATTCCCGACCGCTACGAAGAAGGATATGGCGTGTCGAAACGTGCGATGGACGAAGCCCATGCAGCCGGCGTGCGCCTCGTCATCGTGCTCGACTGCGGCATCAAGGCCGTGGAGGAGATTGCCTACGCCAAGGAGTTGGGCATCGACTTCATCATCTGCGACCACCACGTTCCCGACGAGCAACTGCCACCTGCCGTTGCCATTCTCAATGCCAAACGGCGCGACAACACTTACCCTTACACTGACCTCTCGGGTTGCGGTGTAGGCTTCAAGTTCATGCAGGCATTCGCACGCAGCAACGGCATCGCCTTCAACCGTCTGCTGCCGCTACTCGACCTCGTCGCCATCAGCATTGCGTCCGACCTCGTGCCCGTTATGGGTGAAAACCGCGTGTTGGCATACCACGGACTGCGCGGACTGAGCCGCAATCCGAGCGTTGGTCTGCGTGCAGTCATCGAATTGTGCGGAATGGCGGGACGCGACATCACCATGAACGACATCATCTTCAAAATCGGGCCACGCATCAATGCGTCGGGCAGAATGCAGAACGGCAAAGTGTCGGTTGCACTGCTCGTGGAGCACAATGATGAACGTGCCCGCGAATTGGCAGAACAAATCAATCAATACAACGAAGAGCGCAAGGAACTCGACAAACGCATGACGGAAGAAGCGACCGAGCAGGTGAAGGGCATGGAGGGGCTGGACGGCAAGCGCTCTATCGTCATCTACAACGAAGACTGGCACAAGGGCGTCATCGGCATCGTGGCATCGCGTTTGACGGAAACCTACTTCCGTCCGGCAGTGGTGCTGACCCGCACGGGCGACATGGTCACAGGGTCGGCACGCAGCGTCAGCGGATTCGACGTCTACAGCGCCATCCGTTCATGCCGCGACTTGCTCGACAATTTCGGCGGACACACCTACGCTGCAGGCTTGTCGATGCCAGTCGGAAACGTTGCTGCATTTGCCGAACGATTTGAAGCATACGTTGCCGAGCACATTGATGCCGAACGTGCCGTTCCTATCATCAACATCGATGCCGTCATCGGATTGCGCGACATCAGCCGCCGACTGCAGAACGACCTTCGACGGATGCGTCCCTACGGGCCTGAGAACGAAAAACCGGTGTTCTGCACACAGGGCGTATTGGATTGCGGCACGAGCAAAGTCGTCGGTCGGGAGCAGGAACACATCAAGTTGGAACTCATCGACAGCAAATCGCCTACCGTGATGAACGGCATTGCCTTCGGACAAAGTTCGTGGGCACGATACATCAAGACGAAGCATCGTTTCGACATCGCCTATACGATAGAAGACAACACGCACAAGCGCGGAGAAGTGCAACTGCAAATCCTCGATATCAAGACTCATTCAGTGGAGGAATCGACGCTTTGAACACAGACGACATCCGACAAACAGCCGACGAGCCCTCTCCCGACTATTTGTCGATATTGAAACAATATTGGGGCTACGATTCATTTCGCGGCATTCAAGAAGACATCATCCGCAGCATCGGCAGCGGTCGCGACACGTTGGGACTGATGCCGACGGGTGGCGGAAAAAGCATCTGCTTCCAAGTTCCGGCATTGGCAATGGGCGGTCTGTGCCTCGTCATCACGCCACTCATCTCCCTCATGGAAGACCAAGTCGCAGCCCTACGCATTCGCGGCATCAAGGCAGCCACCGTCCACACAGGCATGATGCGCGACGACATCATCCGCATCATCGACAACTGCATTTTGGGCGACTACCGCTTCCTCTACATTTCTCCCGAACGTCTGGAGAGCGACCTCTTTCGCGCCAAACTGCCCTACATGCGCAACCTCTCCATGATTTGCGTCGACGAAGCCCACTGCGTGTCGCAATGGGGCTACGATTTCCGCCCGTCCTATCTGCACATCGCCGAACTGCGACGCCTCATCCCCTACCCCGTCCCCATTCTTGCCCTCACCGCCACCGCCACGCCGCAAGTCGTGGACGACATCCAGCAGCAACTCAAATTTCGCGAACCGAACGTATGGAAAATGAGTTTCGAACGCAAGAACCTCGTCTACGTCGTCCGGCAGACCGAAAACAAAGCCGACGAGATGGTACGCATTCTGCAACGAGTGCCGCAAGGCAGCGCCATCGTCTATACACGCAACCGACGACTGACGCACGAATGGAAACAGGTGCTGGAATCGCACGGCATCACGGCTGACAACTACCACGCCGGATTGTCGCAAGCCGAACGCGACCTGCGACAACTCAACTGGATGAAAGGACGCGTTCGCGTCTTGGTCGCAACGAACGCCTTCGGCATGGGCATCGACAAACCCGACGTGCGGATAGTGCTCCACATGGACGTACCCGATTCGCCCGAAGCCTATTTCCAAGAAGCCGGACGTGCCGGACGCGACGGGCAACGTGCCTACGCCGTACTGCTCTACAACCCGACCGACCAACACCGACTGCCGCTCCGCATCAACGAAAAATACCCCGACATCGACTACATCCGCGACGTGTACGAGGACATCTGCTGCTTTTTTGAAATCGGCATCGGCGAAGGCGAAGGCCGCACACGCCAATACAGCGAAGAGCGCTTTTGCAAAATATTCCACCGATTTCCCACCCAAATCGATGCAGCCCTCCAACTCCTCAGCAACGCCCGCTACATCGACTACGCCACCGACAACGACTTCAAGTCGCGCGTCCGCATCCTGCTCGAAAAAGAAGACCTCTACCGCTTGCACGAAGGCAGCAAGGACACGGAGAACGTCATGCAGACCCTGCTGCGCACCTATCCGGGACTCTTCGCCGACTTCACTTACGTCGACGAAGTCGTGCTGAGCCACGCCACCGGTCTGCCCGCCGACCGCGTGTACGACATCCTGAAAAACCTGAACGAACGACGCATCATCGACTACATTCCCCGCAGCAACGCCCCCACCATCACCTTCCGCACAGGTCGCGTCGACAAAGCACACATCGCCTTGCCGCCCCACGTCTACAGCAATCGTAAGGAAGAATACGCACGACGCATCAGCGAGATGCTCACCTACGCCACCTCCGACAACCAATGCCGCAGCCGCATGCTCCTCAACTACTTCAGCGAGCAGACAGACACCGACTGCGGACAATGCGACATCTGCCTTCAACGCAAACGACAAGGCAGCCAACCTGCCGACATCCACCAGACGCACGACGCCATCCTCCACCTCCTCTCCGACGGCGAATGGCACTTCCTCACCGAACTCAATTCACTCCCCTTCAGCCGTCGCTCCATCGACGAAGCC
>JAFLUS010000237.1 GCA_022508685.1 Prevotellaceae bacterium
ACACCATAGGCTTCGCGGAAATAGCGGGCGAAGTTCTTGCGGTTGCTGAATCCGGTCATGTCGCTCACTTCGCCTACTTGATATTCTCCGCTGCGGAGCAGTTCGGCTGCCTGCTGCAGGCGTACCGTTCGCATGAATTCCAATGGCGACTTGCCCACAGCCGACTGCAAACGGCGGTAGAGGGTGGAGCGTTCCATTGCCATGTCGGCTGCAAACATTTCGACGCTGTATTGGCTGTTGCTGATGTGCCGTTCGACGCACGCCATGGCTTTCTGCAAAAATCGTTCGTCGGCAGCATTGAGGCGGATGTCGCCTTCGTCAGCCACGATGGTGAGCGGCTCGCTCTCGGCTTCGCGTTCCTTGACGAGTTCGAGCAGGTGGCGGATGCGTTGCTCCTTGCGTTCAATGTCGTGGCGGATGCGGCGGCGAATGAGGTAGTTGCGCACGAGGTAGTAGGCGAGCGACAGGATGGATAATAGATATAAGGTATATGCCCACCACGTTTGCCACCATGGTGGGGTAATGCGGATGTCGATGACGAGCGGTCGGCTCCACGCCTGTCCCTGCATGGCGGCTTCGACTTCCAGACGATAGTTGCCGGGTGCGAGCGAGGTGTAGGCAATGCGTACCCGTCCGTCGTTTCCGTTGCGCACTTGCCATTCGCGGTCTACACCATGCAGGCGGTAGCGGTAGCGCGTGTGGTGGGAATAGGCGTAGTTGAGTGCCGAAATGTCGAGCGATAGGAAATTCTCGTTGTGGGCAAGCGAGAATCGGTAGATGCTGTCGCCGTCGTGCAGATAGTCGGAAGGCGAAAGCAGTGAATCGTGTACACTGATGGACATGAGGCGAGGTCGGAGCGGCATGTCGGGCAACTGCGCCAACTGCGGCAGCACGCTGCAGATGCCGTCTTCGGCTGCAAAGAGCAGGTGGCTGCCATGTTGCGTCGCCATGCGTTCCAGAAAATGATGCTCGCCCACGCCGTCGCCATTGCCCAGACAGAGGAATTCGTTGCCGCGTTTGCGCACAATGCCGTTGGCGGTCGCCATCCACAGGTCGTCGGTTGCTTCGTCAGCCACGATGCTGAAGATGCAGTTGCCGGGCAGTCCGTCGGCAGTGCTGTAGCGGTGCAGTCGGGCTGCACGTTCGTCGTATCTCAGCAGTCCGTTCTGCGTACCTATCCAGATGATGCCTTGCTTGTCGACATAGAGGCAGTTGCATTTGTCGCTGTAGGGATTGTCGTTCAGCAAGCGGAATCGCTCGAAGTCGGGTTCCATGCGTCGGGTGTCGAAGCCGAAGAAGCCGTTTTGCGTGCCGATGAGGTAGGATGTCCGGCCGTCGGCATCGTTGATGGGCACAATGGCAACCATGTTGCGAAACTGCCGCAATCGCGGATAGGCATCGGGCAACTGCACGAGCCGGTGTTCGTCGGGGTAGAGTAGGGAGAGATGGTTGAGACGGATGCAAGTGAGCATGCACGAGTCGTTGAGTTCGCGGCAGAAGGGGATGCTGCCCCACATGCCCGGCGTCGATGCGCGGTCGTACCTGATGGGCGGTGCGCCGTCGGGCGGATAGCACCAAATGATGCCGTCGCCCGTGCTGACCCATGTGCGTTGCCGGCTGTCGGTGCAGATGTCGTTCGCTGCCGTGGGGAACGGCTCGAAATGCTGAATGCGGCGGATGGCTTCAGCACGTTGGCAAGGTTCGAACGTCGCTGCCATGCCATAGGGATGATGATAGAATACGCCGTCGTTGAACGAGCAGACCCACAGACCGCCCTGCCAGTCGGTGGCGAGTCCCTGCCACGGGCCTGTGTAGAACGGGCCTGCCGACACTGCCGCCACGGAATCGATGGTCTGCACCAGTCGCAATCGGGTATCGAACTGCCATAGCCGCGTCTTTCCGCTCACCCATAATCCTTGCGCCTCCGTGCCTCTGAATTCATAGATGTTCTGGTCGGCCAGCAGGAGCGAATCGGTGCCGTCCTCCGTATCGTGGCGAATCAGTCCCTCGTGTGTGCGGAGCAGCAACGTATGCGGGTTCCATGCCAAGCCTTTCAGACGGAAGCCCGACCACGGCACGCAGATTTGCTGTTCGTCGAGCGTGCGTCCGCGCTTTGCATCCCACCGAATCATGACGCCCGCAGAAAGCAGAATGTAGTGCTGCGCTCCGGCTTGCACCACGTCGCACACTTTCGCCACTGTTCCTCCCGGTTCCTTGTGGGCGATGCGCATCACGAACCGTGCCTTGCCCTGCCAGTCGTAGCGATAGAGCGCATTGTCGTCGGTGTGGAGCCACGCCGCGCCGTCGGCATCGATGAAGAAATTCTGCAACGGCTGTTCCACTCCGCTGTCGCTCAACAACTGACGGGGAGAGAGAAAACGGAGCGTGCGTGTGTCTATGCAGAAGAGTTGGTGATTGCTCTTCACCCACAGCCGTTGTCGGAGGTCGACGTAGTGGTCGGTATTGATGAAACTTTCGATAGGCAGCGCGTCGGTGCGGCGATAGTCAAGCGGACGAAACGCATTGCCGTCGTACCAGCAGAATGTGCCTTCGGACATGACGAGCATGCGGTCGTCGGCAAGCCGGATGACTTGGCGAGTCTGCTCGTTAGGCAGTCCGTCGGCGATGCCCATCCGCACCCATCCGCACGTCTGTGCCGCACTTGGGAGCGGCAGCCATGCCGCAAGCAACCATAACGGCAACAGGAGGAGAGTGGGTAGCGTCCGTTTCATGATTGTCGGAGGTAAGGAATCGTAAAATCGTCGGCATCGTTCAGCACAGGAAATTTCTGCCGGAAGGCAGCGAGCATCTCCATGTCGAGGCGAACGACGGCAGCGCCTTCCTCATGGTCGTTGCAACGTGCAGCAACGCGCCCATAAGGGTCGACAGCCGTTGAATGACCGGAATACGTACAGACGGGGTCGGTGCCGACGCGGTTGACGCCGACTACATAGCATTGGTTCTCTATTGCCCGAGCCTGCAGCAGAATGTCCCATACGCGGATGCGGCTGTCAGGCCAGTTGGCAACGTAAATGGCGACGTCGTAGTCGCCTCGGTTGCGGCTCCACACGGGAAAACGCAAATCGTAGCACACTTGGAGCAGAAAACGCACGCCGCGCCATTCCACGATGGTGCGTTGCGTGCCGCAGCGATAGTGGCGGTGCTCTCCGCCGTAAGTAAACAAATGTCGTTTGTCGTAAACGGCCGTCTCGCCGTCGGGACGGACGAAGTACAGACGATTGACGCAACCTTCGTCCGTCTGCACCGCCATGCTGCCCACGACAGCAGCATGGTGTTCGCGTGCCGTTCGCTTCATCCAGCGAAGCGCATCGTCAGCCTTGTGCAGACCGTCAGCCGTCGGTTCTGTCATGAATCCTGTCGGCCACATTTCGGGCAGCACGATGAGGTCGACCGCAGGCTGCCCTTCGAGCAACGCATCAATCCGTTGTTCGTTCGCATCGGGCGCAGCCCATGCAATGTCGTGTTGAAGCATCAGAACGTCCATC
>JAFLUS010000238.1 GCA_022508685.1 Prevotellaceae bacterium
AAGAAAAATGCGTAAATTTGCACCATATTTCGGCTCTTTCCAACGAGGGCTGAACGAAAAAGGAGGTAAAACATCCATTCAATCACTTATTTTGACAGAATATGGAAAATCTGAACGAAGCATTAGGACTGCTTGCCGTGGGTATGCTCACCGTGTTCGCCATCTTGCTGATTGTCATCAATCTGGGCAAGGCACTCATTGCCATAGTGAACCGAGTGGCGCCCGAAGAGGAAAAGAAACAGGCGGTGAAGGTGGCAACGCCTGCCGTTGATGCTACCACGCAGAGCGTCATCAAAGCCGCTGTCGAACAACTGACTGCCGGCAAGGGACAAGTAACAAAGATTACAAAACTGTAAAACAATAGGACACAATATGAAAGAAGTAAAATTTAGTCTGGTTTTCCGCGATATGTGGCAAAGCGCAGGCAAATATCAGCCACGCGTCGACCAACTGCTGAAAGTGGCACCTGCCATCATCCGTATGGGTTGTTTCGACCGCGTAGAGACCAACGGAGGTGGTTTTGAGCAAGTAAACCTGCTGTTTGGCGAAAATCCGAACACCGCCGTTCGCGAATGGACCAAACCTTTTCACGAAGTGGGCATCCAAACCCACATGCTCGACCGTGCGCTCAATGCGTTGCGCATGAGTCCATGCCCGAAAGACCTTCGTCAATTGTTCTATAAGGTAAAGAAGGCGCAAGGTACGGACATCACCCGCATCTTCTGCGGACTGAACGACGTTCGCAACATCATACCGTCGATTATCTATGCGAAGGATGCGGGCATGATTGCACAGGCATCGCTCTGCATCACCCACTCGCCCATCCACACTATCGAATACTATGTAGACCTTGCCAAGACGCTCATCGACGCGGGTGCTGACGAAATCTGCCTGAAGGACATGGCAGGCATCGGACGTCCCGAAACGCTTGGTAAGATTGTAGCGGGTATCAAAGCATATAAAAGCGACATCATCATCCAGTACCATTCGCACGCAGGTCCCGGCTTCTGCATGGCAAGCATCCTCGAAGTCTGCAAGAATGGTTGCGACTATGTCGACACGGCAGTATCTCCGTTATCATGGGGTACCGGTCATCCCGACGTTATCGCTGTTCAGGAAATGCTGAAAGACGCCGGTTTCAAGGTGAAGGAAATCAATATGGAAGCCTATATGGAAGTGCGCACCCAAATTCAAGAAATGCTGGACGACTTCCTCGGTTACTACTGCCCCGACCTCAACCGCGTCAACAACTCGCTGCTCATCAAGCCCGGACTCCCCGGCGGTATGATGGGTTCGCTGATGACCGACCTCGAAGAAAATCTCACTTCGCTCAACAAGTGGAAGGCAAAGCACGGACAAAAGCCGCTCACTACCGACGAAATCCTGATTAAACTCTTCGACGAAGTGGCATACGTATGGCCGAAAGTGGGTTACCCCTGTCTCGTGACGCCGTTCAGCCAATACGTCAAGAACCTCGCACTGATGAATGTCATTCAGATGGAGAAGGGCAAGGAACGTTGGTCGATGATTGCCGATACCATTTGGGACATGATTCTCGGAAAGGCCGGCAAACTCCCCGGTCCGGTTGCACCCGAACTCATCAAAATGGCGAAGGACGAAGGTCGCCAGTTCCTCGACACCAATCCGCAGGACAACTATCCCGACGACCTCGACGAATACCGCAAGAAAATGGCAGAAAAGGGATGGCCACTCGGAGAAGACGACGAAGAACTCTTCGAATACGCCATGCACCCCACGCAATACGAAGCCTACAAGAGCGGAAAGGCGAAAGCCGACTTCGAAGCCGACCTCGCCAAGCGCAAGGCTGCAAAGAATGCACCTGCCGCAGATGCTCTGCCCACCAGCATCACAGTCAATGTGGGCGGAACAAACTACAAAGTCGATATTGCATACGACGGCAAACTCCCTGCGTCCACCACATCGGATGCCACTGCCGCACCGTCTGCTCCCGCTGGCGAAGGCACACCATTGCTCGCACCGCTCGAAGGCAAGTTCTTCCGTGTGAAAGACTCGGGTGAAACACCAAAGCAAGTGGGTGACGCCGTGAAAGAAGGCGACGTCGTAGGTTACATCGAAGCCATGAAGACCTACAACGCCATCAAGGCAGACCGCGACGGCGTCATCACCGCCATCCTCGTCAATGCCGGCGATATCGTGGAAGAAGACGACGAAATCATGAAAATCGGATAAGACATGGGCGAAATATTCAACAACCTATATGAGATGACGGCCATCAGCAACCTGATAGCCGACCCATCCTACCTCATCATGTATGCCATAGCCTTCGTGCTGCTCTATCTCGGCATCGTGAAACACTACGAACCGCTGTTGCTCATCCCCATTGCCTTCGGTGTACTCATCGCCAACTTTCCGGGCGGAGAGATGGGCGTGCTGCAAGCCGACGAAGCGGGCATGATTGTGAAGGACGGCAAGACCTACAATATATGGGAAATGTCGCTGCCCTCCATTGCCCACGACCTCGGACTGATGAACTTCCTCTACTATGCACTCATTAAGACAGGCTTCCTTCCCCCTATCATCTTCATGGGCGTAGGTGCCCTCACCGACTTTGGTCCCATGCTGCGCAACCTGCGCCTCTCCATCTTCGGTGCAGCCGCACAGTTCGGCATCTTCATGGTGCTCCTCTGCGCCGTCCTCATGGGTTTCACTCTGCAAGAAGCCGCATCACTCGGCATCATCGGTGGTGCAGACGGACCGACCGCCATTTTCACGACCATCAAACTGGCACCGCATCTGCTCGGCCCAATCGCCATTGCAGCCTATAGTTACATGGCACTCGTTCCCGTCATCATTCCGCTCGTCGTGCGCCTCACCTGTACGAAGAAAGAACTGATGATTAACATGAAGGAACAAGACAAGAAATACCCGCCGAAGAACGAAATCAAGAATATGCGCGTGGTGAAAATCATCTTCCCCATTGCCGTGACGACCATTGTCGCCATTTTCGTTCCGACCGCCGTCAGCCTCATTGGTATGCTCATGTTCGGTAACTTGCTGAAAGAAATCGGTGCAGACACAAGCCGCCTGTTCGACACCATCAGCAATTCTATCATGAACACTGCGACCGTATTCCTCGGACTTTGCGTCGGTGCCACCATGACGGTCAATGCCTTCCTCAACTGGACTACTATCGGCATCGTCATCGGCGGATTCCTCGCCTTCGCACTCTCCATCACTGCCGGCATCTTCATGGTCAAACTGATGAACCTGTTTACCAAGAAGAAAATCAATCCGCTCATCGGCGCCACCGGACTCAGTGCCGTGCCCATGGCAAGCCGCGTTTGCAACGACATCGCAACGAAGTACGACCCCAAGAACCACGTACTCAACTACTGCATGTCGTCCAACATCTCCGGCGTTATCGGTAGCGCCGTAGCCGCAGGCGTTCTCATCGCCTTCCTCTCGTAG
>JAFLUS010000239.1 GCA_022508685.1 Prevotellaceae bacterium
TTTTAACACTTAAATGTTAATTTTAACACTGGTTGTTAAAGGAATTTAACATTTAAGAATGCCTTTGCACGTGCGAGGAAAGATGCTATATGTCTGCATACAATTTGCTCGTTTCAGCAGAAATCCGTAATTTTGCGAAGCATTCGGCTTATGCTGCAACTCAATCAAGACATCAAGTATTTGCAAGGAGTGGGTCCGAGTCGGGCTGAACTGTTGCAGAAGGAACTCGACATCAAGACGGTGGGCGACTTGCTGGAATATTTCCCTTATCGCCACATCGACCGCAGCCGTTTCTACCGCATTGCCGACATCAACGGGACGATGCCCTACGTGCAACTCGTGGGCGAAATCCTGTCGTTTGAAAATGTGGGCGACGGACGCAAGAAACGACTTATTGCCCATTTTTCCGACGGCACGGGCGTGATTGACCTCGTGTGGTTCCAAGGTGTGAAGTACATCGTGCAGACCTACGACTGCCGCAAACCCTACGTCGTGTTCGGCCGTCCGCAGATGTACAAGGGACGCATCAACGTGGCGCATCCTGAAATGGAAGCCGCGTCGGCATCGGCAGCGAACGGCACCGCGGTGGCGGCATACGATGCCTATCAGCAGAGGCTGTTTGCTGAACCCGACGACAGCACCTCCGTCACGCCTGTGGCGCAAGTGGCGAACGCAGGTGCGGCATCGCCGTTCCGTCCGCTCTACCATACGAGCGAACTGATGAAGAAGCGCGGACTCAATTCGACGCTCATTGCCCGACTGACGACCACGTTGCTGCGGATGCTCGACGAACCGCTTGCCGAGACGCTGCCGGCGTGGTTGGTGGAACGTTACCGGCTCATGTCGCGCAACGACGCGCTGCGGCAGATACATTATCCTGACTCTGCCGACGAATTGCGGCGGGCGCAGTCGCGGTTGAAGTTTGAAGAGTTGTTCTACGTTCAACTCAATATATTAAGGTACGCCCGCGACCGCGCACGCAAGTACCGGGGCATCGTGTTCTCGCGTGTGGGCAATGCGTTCAACGACTTCTATTTCCACCATTTGCCGTTCCCGCTGACGGGAGCGCAGATGCGCGTCGTCCGCGAAATCCGTACCGACATGGGGAGCGGCAGGCAGATGAACCGCTTGTTGCAAGGCGACGTCGGCAGCGGCAAGACGCTCGTGGCACTGATGTGCGCACTCATTGCCATTGACAACGGCTGTCAGGCGTGCATCATGGCACCGACGGAAATTCTTGCCGAACAGCACGTGGAGACGTTGCAGCGAATGCTTGCCGACATGCCCGTGCGCGTGGAACTGCTGACGGGAACGGTGAAGGGTAAACGACGTGCCACGTTGCTCAACGACTTGCTCACGGGCGACATTCACATCCTTGTCGGCACGCATGCCGTGATTGAAGACAACGTCGTCTTTTCCCGTCTCGGGCTGGTCATCATTGACGAGCAACACCGCTTCGGTGTGGCACAACGCGCCAAGATGTGGCAGAAGAATGCCGTGCCGCCCCACGTGCTCGTGATGACGGCGACCCCCATTCCGCGTACATTGGCAATGACGCTCTACGGCGACCTCGACGTCAGTGTCATTGACGAACTGCCGCCCGGACGCAAACCCATACAGACCATTCATCAGTACGACCGCCACCGCAAGTCGCTCAATCAGTCCATCGGACGGCAGATTGCCTTGGGACGGCAGGTCTACATCGTCTATCCGCTCATCAAGGAGAGCGAGAAAATGGATTTGAAGAACCTTGAGGATGGCTACGAACAAGTGCGGCAGGATTTCCCCGACTGCCAAGTGTCGAAGGTGCATGGTCAGATGAAACCGGCGGAAAAGGACGCGGAGATGCAGCGTTTTGCGCGTGGCGAAACGCAGATATTGGTCGCAACCACCGTGATAGAAGTTGGTGTCAACGTGCCCAATGCGTCGGTCATGGTGATTGAGAATGCCGAGCGCTTCGGTCTGAGCCAACTCCACCAGTTGCGCGGACGGGTGGGGCGTGGTGCCGACCAGTCGTTCTGCATCTTGGTGACGAAGTACAACCTGAACGAAGACACCCGACGTCGCATCCAAATCATGGTGGACTCGACCGACGGATTTGAAATCGCCGAACAGGACTTGAAGTTGCGCGGCCCCGGCGACTTGGAAGGTACGCAGCAAAGCGGCATGGCGTTCGACCTGAAGATTGCCAACTTGGCGAAGGACGGCGTGCTCTTGCAAATGGCACGCGATGCGGCTCAGCACATCGTCGACGACGACGAACAGGAGCGCACTCCCGCCAACCAAATCGTGTGGCAGCGCCTCCACGAACTGCGAAAAACGAACATCAACTGGGGAAGCATCTCTTAACGCAAGTGATGATGGTGAAGAAGTGGAGCGGGTATCGGTTGCCCAATTACCTCAATCAGTTTCAGCGGACGGTCTATTGTGCCGCAATCGACTGGAAACGCGAGCACATCTGCGAAGAAGCCGGGTTCTGTTTGCAGAAGAAAGGTTCGGAATACGTGCGTCAGTACAACGATGCCCTGATACCCGACAACATGTGGTGGCAGTGGAAAGTGCCGCCCATGATTTACGAAGGCATCCGCGAAGGCGTGGAGCAGATGCAGCAATCCGACTACGGCTACACCTTCCACAACTATGCCTACCACGTCGCCAGTTCGCAAACGGCGTGCGTCAATTTCTTCTTCCCGCTGCTGATGCACGATGCTGCCGACGACCTGCTGCGTCCGCTCGCTCCCGAAGGGTTCGACCACATCGACCGCACGATGCTCTACCACGGATTTCAGTTTGAATATGGTGCCGTGAAGGAATATGCCGGACGCGAAGGCATCCTCGGCGATTGTTGGCACGGCACCGGAACCGATGCCGACTTGGTCGTCGCCTACCGCGATGCGGAAGGGCATTCCTGCCTGTGGATGCTGGAATTCAAACTGACGGAAGAACGCTTCACCAAATGCGGTGCAGCCTCTTCGGCATACAACAAGACGAAACATCTGTGTCGGTCGAACGGCATGGCAGAACTGACGGCACGCCCCGACCGCTGCCATTATCACAGTTATTGCCACTTCCGCTATTGGGACATCATGCAGCGCCATGCCGACTTCTTCCAAGGCACTTGCGATGCCGACGGCTGCCCTTTCTCCGGAGGCATCAACCAATTGTGGCGCAACCAGTTGTTGGCGTTTGCCATCGAGGATGCCGGCTATTTTCATCGCGTCGACTGCGCCGTCGTCCTTCATCCCGGCAACACCAAACTCCTGCCCGTCCTTGCTGACTACGAACGTCTCATCGGACATCACGACGGCACTGCCTCGTCTGCATCACGCCGTCGCTTCTCCCGCTTCACCTATCTTGATTTTCTGCATCATCCGCTCATCGGCTGCGATGCCGGCTTGTCCGCATGGCGCCAGTGGATGCAGCAAGTTTATGCCATTCGTTCCTGATGC
>JAFLUS010000024.1 GCA_022508685.1 Prevotellaceae bacterium
CCTGCAGGCGCAAAAATCAACCTGCCGTAACGTCGCACCATACTTGTATAGAAAAGAAACCCTCGCTGTGCAGATAGCAATTCTGACGCAGCGAGGGGTTCTTTTTGAAATGAAGAGTTGTAGTTGTTCTTCAAATATGATGATTAGTAGATGTCAAAACCGATTTGTGCGATTGAAAAAAATGTGTGGAAAATGTTTTGCGCATTGAAAATTTTGCGTACCTTTGCCGCCGTAATGGTATTTCCGATTGCGAGGAGTCGCGATGAGGCGTGTTCACGCTCAGGAAATCAAAAGGGAATCCGGTGAAAATCCGGAACAGTACCCGCTGCTGTAAGTCCTATACCAAAAATCGTTTGCATCATGTCATTGAAACTTCGGTTTTGAGAAGGCGCATTCGGATTGGGACAAGTCAGAAGACCTGCCATTGCCGTAAAAATAGATGAAAGCCTGCGGGACTATGGGCTGCAACTATGCTTCTCGATGTGGAGGAGCCTGTTTTGCTATGATTATCTGTCGGAGTCGATGCTTCGCATAGGTGACATTCCCGTTGGCGTACTGTCTGTTGGTGCGTAAACGGGATTTTTTTAATTTATGCATCACTGACAGATATATGACGTTTCGAAAGATTTTATGTTTGATGGCTGTGTGGCCTGTCGGGTTGTTCGGCAGCGAACCTGCCGATACGCTGGGGCACCGGTTGCAGGAAGTGACGGTGACGGCACAGCGGAAGGTGGCTGATGTAATTCCTGTGCAGACGTTGTCGGGCGAGGAGTTGCAGCGGTTGAGCAGCAACAGCGTTGCCGACGCGTTGCGCTACTTTTCCGGTGTGCAGGTGAAGGACTATGGCGGTGTGGGCGGACTGAAGACGGTGAATATCCGTTCGATGGGTACGAACCACACGGGTGTGGTGTACGATGGTGTGGAACTGGGTAATGCGCAGAACGGACAGATTGACTTGGGGCAGTTTTCGCTCGACAATATCGCATCGATTTCGCTGTACAACGGGCAGAAGAGTGCCATTCTGCAACCGGCAAAGGATTTTGGCAGTGCCGGCACGATTTATATGCAAACGCGGGTGCCGCATTTTGCTGACGGCGAAACGTATCATGCACGTGCTGCCGTGCGTGCCGGGTCGTTCGACTTGCTCAATCCGTCGGCGTTGGTCGAACTGAAGTTGAGCGAGCGGACTACGGCGTCGCTGAGTACGGAGTGGGTGAATTCGAGCGGACGTTACCAATTCCGCTATCGCCGTGTAAATCCGGCGGGCGAGATTGCCTACGACACGACGGCGGTGAGAGAGAATGGCGATGTCAATGCCACGCGCATCGAGGCTGCGCTGCATGGCACGACGGGGGCAGGGACATGGACGGCTAAGGCGTATCAGTACAATTCTGAACGTGGCGTTCCGGGTGCGATTGTCAACAACGTGTGGCGCAGAGGTGAGCGGATTTGGGATACGAACTCGTTTGTGCAAGGTCGCTACATCGGATACTGCGGCAGATGGACGACGCTGAACCATGTGAAATATGCGTTCTATCGCACGCATTATGTGAATAATGACGACAAGCAGGTCAAAATCGATAATCTGTACAAGCAGAAGGAAGTGTATGTGTCGTCGGCAAACGAAGTGGAGGTCTGCCCCTGTTGGCGCGTTGCCGTCGGTTGCGACGTGGTGTGGAATACGCTCGATGCAGATGTCTATGGCTTTGCCCGTCCCGACAGGTTGTCCGGCTTTCTGTCTGCCGCCACTGCGCTTGACCTGCCGCGGTTCAAACTGCAAGCCAGTGCATTGGGCACGTTCGTGCACGACGAACTGAAGGGGCAGAAGGCTCCTTCCGACCAACGTGTCTGCACGCCGGCGGTCTGCGCATCCGTCCTGCCGTTTGCGAATGCCGATTTCTCTTGCCGTGCTTTCTGCAAGCAGTCGTTCCGCATGCCGACGTTCAACGACCTCTACTATGCCGACATGGGCAATGCGCAGTTGAACCCCGAACGGGTGACGCAGTACAATGTCGGATTGCTCTACGACCATGCTGCTGCCGAACACTTCGTGGCAGCCCTTCGCGTCAGTGTGGATGCGTACTATAATAAGGTAAGCGACAAGATTGTGGCTTACCCGAAGGGACAGCAGTTCAGATGGACGATGCTTAATCTCGGCAAAGTCGACATTCGCGGCATCGATGTCAGTACGTTGCTGACGATGCACGTGGCGAAGCGCACCAACGTCACGTTGCGTGGGCAGTACACCTTCCAACGTGCCATTGACGTCACCGCTCCTTCGGACAATTATTATCGCCACCAGATACCCTACATTCCGCGACATTCGGGTGCGGCTGTCGTCAATCTGCAGTGTGGCGCATGGGCGTTCAACTATTCGTGGATTTATGTGGGCGAACGTTACAATCAGCAAGAGAACATCCGATATAACTATACGCAGCCGTGGTACACGTCCGATGTGTCGGTCAGCCGAGATGTCAGGATTGGCACGACGGCGTTGCGCGGATTGCTCGAAGTGAACAACCTGCTCAATCAGGATTACGACGTGATTATCAACTATCCGATGCCCAAGCGCAACTATCGGTTTACACTCATGGTGGAAATATGAAACGAAAACGCTCTCCGCTCTATCTGCTGATGCTGTTGCTGCTCACAGCCTGTCGTCAGGATGAATTGGTCGTGCCGACGGAGTACGACGTGATTGCCGACAAGCCGTCGGCAGATACGCACGTCCGCGGATTTTATCTGCTGAATGAAGGCAACATGGGTTCCAACAAATGCACGTTGGATGCGTTCGACTATTTCACGGGGCTGTACGCACGCAACATCTATGCCGAACGCAATCCGCATGTAGTCAAGGAGTTGGGCGACGTCGGCAACGACATCGGCATTTATGGTTCGAAGTTGTACGTAGTCGTCAACTGTTCCCACAAGGTGGAGGTGCTGGATGCGCACAGCGGTCGGCGCATCGGACAAATCGACATACCGAACTGCCGCTACGTGCGTTTTCATCGCGGAAAAGCCTATGTCAGTTCCTATTTAGGACCGGTGCTCATCGACCCCGATGCGCCCAAAGGTGCCATTTATCAAATCGACACGCTGTCGCTGGCGGTGACGGCAAAAGTCATGGTGGGTTATCAGCCCGAGGAAATGGAGGTGGTCGATGACTACATGTATGTCGCCAACTCCGGCGGCTACCGCGCACCGAACTACGACGAAACGGTTTCCGTCATTCAGATGGTGGACTTCAAGCAAGTGCAGCAGATACCGGTCGGCATCAATCTGCATCGGTTGAAGAAAGACCGCTACAACAAATTGTGGGTGACGTCGCGTGGCGATTATCAGAACCGCCCGTCCCGCCTGTATGTCATGGAGAAGAAGCGCGGGACTCATCAGATGGTGGTGACCGACACGCTGCCCGTAGCCTGTTCCAACATGGCGTTCTTTGGCGATTCGCTCTACTATTATGCGACGGAATGGAACAACTACACGGCATCCAACGCGGTGAGTTACGGCATCATCAACGTCAGGACGAAGGAAATCGTGTCGACCCATTTCATCACCGACGGCACGGAGCAGGAAATCGCCGTTCCCTACGGCATTGCAATTCATCCGGAAACCGGCGACATTTTTGTTACCGATGCCAAGAACTATGTTTCATCGGGCACGCTGTATTGTTTCGACCGCCGTGGTCGGAAGAAATGGAGTGTCCGCACCGGAGACATTCCGGCACATCTCACGTTTTTGCCCAAATGAAGACATTGATATTGCTGCTTCTGGTGTTTGCCGCATCGTGTGCGAGCGACATTCCCCTCGTCAATGTAGGCATTGACGATGCTTACTACATCCGCCGTATGCAGAAACTGGCTCTGCGTCCGGCGCTGACCGGTGCAGCCTATCAGTGGACGTGCAATGGCGAGGTCGTGGCACGTTCGCGCGACTATATCTTTCTGGCACAGACGGAAGGCACCTATCATCTTGCGTTTGACATCGTCGACAGCCACACGCCGTACCACTGCGAAACGGTGGTGCACGTGCTGCACGAGGACATTGAGTACAGCCCGTACATCAGTGCCGTGTATGAATATTGTCCCGCTCCCGGGCAGTTTGTCAACGACATGCCGCAGTACGAAGACGGCGACACCTATGCCGACATCCTGCGGAAGGTGGAAGAGTCCATCGTCGGCACGAACGACGTGATGGTGTCGCTCGGCGGATATGGCGGATACATTACGTTCGGGTTCGACCACACGGTCGTCAACGTGCCGGGCGAAAAGGATTTCCGCATTTGGGGAAACTGCTTCTACGAATCGCTCGACCCTCTGCGCAAGGGCGGTTCGGCAGAACCGGGCATCGTCATGGTCAGTTATGACACCAACTGCAACGGGCAGCCCGACGATGAATGGTACGAACTCGCCGGCAGCGAATACCATGCGCCGACCACCATGCACGGCTACGTCATCACCTATCATCGTCCCGACCCCGACCGCGACATCGTTGCCGACCGCAACCATGGCCTGACCGACCTCTACTATATCCGTTGGACGGACAACAGGGGAGAGGAAGGGTACATGGCGAAGAACGCCTACCACAGCCAATCGTATTATCCGAAATGGGTGACAGCCGACACGCTCATGTTCCAAGGCAGCCTGTTGGCACCCAACGGCGAGGATGTGTCGGGCACCGGTGCCTACTTCATCCTCTATAGTTATCCGTGGGGCTACGTCGACAATCATCCGAACGATGAAGCCGAGTTAAATTCGTTTGACATCTCGTGGGCGGTCGACCGCAACGGGCAGCCCGTCCGTCTGCAAGGCATCGACTTCGTCCGCGTCTATACGGGCGTGAACCAGTATTGCGGATGGATTGGCGAAACGTCTACGGAATTGTCGCGGGCACAGGATTTACATATTATTGATAACCAAACGATTACACCATGACAGAAAAATGCCAAAAACGCTTATGCATAAACCATTTCAGGCGTGTGCATAAACCTAAATACGCTTATGCATACGCCTAAAAACGTTTATGCGCACGCCAAAATACGTTTACGCATACGCCTGAAAACCGCTTTTCGTCATCAAAATAATAACGATTAAACTCTGTAACAAAAAACGATGAAAACACTCTGTACTTTCTTGCTGTGGACGGCAGCCATGCTGTCGCACGCACAGCCGCGAACGGCTTCCGACGGCGTCTATGTGCTGAATGAAGATTGGTTCGGTGTCAACAACAGCACCCTGAATTTCTGGAACCGGAAGGAGGGGACTATCGACTATCGCATCATCAAGGATGCCAATCGTCAGCCATCGTCGGGCAACGTCAATGCGTTGGGATGCACGGCGACCTATGCCCAGATTTATGGTGGCAAACTATATGCAATGTCGAAACAAGACCAAGATTCAGGCGAAAAATCATTCCAAGGCGGCCGCTTCGTCATCGTCAATCTTGACGACATGAAGGTGGAACACGGCTTCCGCACCATCAGCACGACGGCTTCGGGCGTTTCCTTTGCCGACGGGCGTGCCTGTCTGGTGGTTTCTCCCCACAAAGTGTATCTCGGTACGTCGAATGGCATCTACATCTACGATGCCGACCGACAGACGATTTCAGCCACGCCTATCGAAGGGACGGAAAACGAGTTGGCAACCGGCGGAGAGTCTGCTGCCCAAGGCATGGGTGCACTCTACAACAACCAAATCGGCAACATGATTAGAGGTCAGGACTATGTGTTTGCCGTCAAGCAAGATTGCGGCATCTTGGTCATCGATGCGGTCGACGACCACGTCCTGACCGTCATTCCGGGCTGCTTCAGCGCCATGGTGCAGTCGGCAGACGGAGCGATATGGGCAGGCATGAATACGGCAACGGGCGTAGACGCCGACGGCAACCGGCTCGACCATTATCCGTATGGTAGCAGTGCCGGCGAAGGCTGGAAGGGCAATGCCCTGCTGCGCATCGACCAATATTCGTTGGAAACGACGACGGTGGAACTGACTGCCGGCGGCATACCGCAGTCGTGGTATGCGTGGACGGCAGGTTCGTTTGCAGCCCATCCGTCGAGGAATGTGTTGTACTACGTCTATTCCGACCCTTCGCTCGGGCAGTCGGGTTGGTTCTCTGCCGGTGCGCTATATCGGTATGACATCGACGCAGACGTGCAGGAGAAAGTCTGCGACATTTCCGACTACGGCATCCATTTCTATAGTTCCGGCGTACGGGTCAATCCGGTGGACGAACTGCTCTACGGCTTCTACTATTCGGGCGGAATTGCCAATGATGCATGGTCGTATTTCACGATTGAAGACGACGGCAGCGACGAACTGACGACCGACAACGAACGTCCGCTGATTGCCAACTATTGGTATCCTTCGTTGGTTGTCGTGCCCGACACCGAAGCGCCCGTGGTGCAGACGCCGGAGCGGCTGACGATAGATGGTGAAGCACTGACCATTGACTTGGCTGCATTGGTCGATGATGCCGACACGCCGAAGGCATCTATCGTCAAGCAGATTACGAATGTGGCAGATGCCGACATCGTCCGTGCCTCGCTCGTGCGCGGCAACTTGCTCGTTGAAGGATTGAAAGCCGGACAGACGACGGTGACGGTAGCATACGATGCTGCCGGTCAGTTTGCTGAAGTGACGTTCGACGTCGACGTCGTGACACCTTCGGGCATCACTGCCACCGAAAGCGAAAAGGCTGCATTGCGATATGCGAACGGCAGTCTGTATGCCACGACCGCAGGACGACTGCAGGTGTACTCCGCTTCCGGCAACTTGCTGATGTCGGCTGCCGTCGTGCCTTCGACACCCATTTCCGTTGCTCATCTCACAGGCATCGTCATGGTAAAATATATGACAAATGAACAAACTTATTCTTACAAATTGATGTTAAAATGAAAAAACAATGTTTGAAAACTGCCATTGCAGTAATGGCATTGGGAACGGCAACGTTCCACGCATGGGCTGACGAAGTGTCTAAAGGGACATTGAGCCTGTATTCAGTCAGCGACGCATCTGACAAGTTCTGCAAAGTGTCCGGATTGGATGTGCCGGAAACCGCATCGGTCGCCGATGTGCCGCACGAAGGGAAATACGGAAGCAATATCTATCCGGTGACATGGGGCGAACGTGTGTACATGACTTCATGTATGCAGGGAGCGACTGCCGAAAACTTCTTCACCATTACCGACAATCAGTTGGTGCAGGTGGCACAGGCGAGTCTGGGCGTGGATAATCCGGGACATCATGTGCTGCCGCTGACCGACGACGGCGGTTTCGTATCGTCCTTTCGTCATCTCTACCAATACGCAGTGAACGATGCGGAGGTGACGCTGACTGAAGTGGCCGACGGCGCGTTCGGGCATCTTGTAGTCTTTGACGGGAAATTGTTCGTTCCCTATGCGGAAAGTCCGTCAAATTCATATAGTTATGCGCAGATGAAGTCTGTCAAAGTCTACGACGTGGAGCATCTCGACGAAGTACAAACCATTGATTGTGCGGCGTTGATAGACGACGGATATGCCATTAACAAAGCCGTGCTTGCCCTTGACGGGAAGATTTACTTGGGCGTGCTGGCGTGTGATTATTCGCACTATTCCGACCCACAGGCATCGTACATGCTGCGTCTTGACCCTGCGGACATGTCGGTGTCGCGCATCGACTTCCCCGAAGGCATATCGGGCAACATCACCAACATCATGAGTTTCGATGCCGCTCCGCTGATTGCCTCCACCGTGACGCCCGCGCTGTACTGGGTCGGCGGCGTTACGGAAGGGTGGAGCGTGGACTACCACATCTACCGCTACAATTTGGTGACGGGCGAGACCGACATGATTGTCGACCGATGGGAGGGTGCAAACGATGGGTGCGCCATCTATAAAGGCTCGTTCATCGAATCGCCGGAAAGCGGTGTGCTGTATCAGGGCGTCGGCAACTATTACGATGCCAAACTCTATAGTTGGAATCCACAGGCACCGGAGGAAACGACGATGTATCCCGAGGTGAAAAGTCTTGGCGGTTCCATTGCATTCTGCTTCGACCGCTATGTGGCGCCGTCGAGCATCGCCATGCCTGTCAAGGCAGAGATGCGCCCGAATGATACGATGGAACTGACGGCAACGCTGAACGAAGATGCTAACGTCACAGGCATCATCTGGACGAGTTCCAATCCGGAAGTGGCGTGGGTAGACATGACGGGAAAGGTGTCTGCCGTAGGCGAAGGTGAAGCCGTGGTGACGGCAACGAGCATTGCCAATCCACGATTGACGGCAACGTGCCGTGTATCGGTGGGAAAGACGGTGACGATGTCGCGTGGAGAGCAGTCGGTCACTATCGAAGGCGATGGCTGGAATTTGCGCAATCTGCCCTACAACGAGAACGAAGGGAAGATGGGCTACGAATCCGATGTGCGCAACTGGCACACGGTGAAGTTGTATCCGGCAACGGAAGGTAACAAAGTGCAGGTGAACATTTCCAAACTCAATCTGTGTGGCTACGACATGAATGCGATGAGTCCGTCAATGGTGGAACATCTGAAAGACTGGCAAACGAAATTCTATATTTACAACGGTGCTGCCGATATTGAGTTTAAGAACTTCTACACTGGCGTGATTGACTACGAAAACAGCCATTTCGACGACTGCCTGTATGAATGGCAATATGACAACAATCGTGCGGAAGAGGGTGAAGTATATCGCTCTACGGCAGACGATGGTGCGCTGACGATTATGTTCTGGCACGGCATTTGGGGATACTACAATGGTGATGTGCAGACGGATTCAGAATACGGATTTACGGCAACCATTGCCGAAGTGGCACCGACGGAGATGACGGCCATTGGCAGCAAAGCCGACCGCAAGGCAACGTGGGTGACGAGTACGCCTACGGCAACGAATGTGCCTGTGCTCGATTTTGTGGTAAAGACCGACGGCGCCCTCCATGCGGCAGCCTTGACGGGCGTGACGATTGACCTCAAAGGACACGCGGAGAATATTCAGTCGCTGCACTTGATGTCCTACGGACTCGATGTGAAGAACAGCGAAGGCGTGGAAGTGGCAACGATAGCATCTGTCGATAATGCAGAAACCTGCACGTTTGTGCCCGAACAACTGCTGTTGCAGGACGGCCGTAACCGCTTTGCCGTTCTTGCCGATTTACGCGACGACTTGCCCGACTTGAGCGATGCGACCATCAAACTTGCCGGTGTGACGACCGACGATGTCAATCTCGCAGTCGACAACGCCGACCCGGAAGCATCCGTCGTTGTGCGTACATGGTATTGGTTTGCCGAAGGTACGAACGAAGTGCTCATCGGTACAAATCCCATTCTGTTCAGCGACAGCAAGGGACTTGATGCCAACTACGACACGACTGCCGGCAGCGTTACCTTCGTTCCGCGTATGGCTGACGCAAAAATCAGAATGACCATTGACGAACGTCCCGACCTTGCTCCGTCTGACAACCTGCTGCTGTATAGCGGTAGCGGCAGTGCCGACGACAGGTTGGTAGAAACTTTCAAATATAACTCGAAAACGAGCCTGTTCCCTTATCAATATATTTCGGAAAGCGAAGATGGCTGCATTACTTTCAGTTTCGCTCCGCAATCTGAAGCCGCAGATAAAGAACAGAAAGCCGGATGGCGCATCTTGTTGGAGGCAGTGATTGCCGACGGCATCGACGACAATCTCCAAACGGACATCAATGTCTGCCGCCCCGTTGATGTGTACGACCTCAAAGGTCTGCTGCTGCGCAAGAACATTCGCTATGCAGATGCCTTCACCGCACTTCCGGCAGGAATATACATTGTCAATCAGGGTTCTGTTAGCCGCAAGATAGTTGTCAAGTCAGCAGAATGACACATACACATATCTGCCCGCAGACAATGTATGAAGGAGGACCGTCGTGAGACGCTCCTCTTTTATATTTTCCACGAATTCCTGTCGGACATCAACCAAGAAGTGCTGCTTTGTTGGTCATGGATTTATGTTAAGTTTTTATTAAATTTTTAATTTAAGGGTCTGTGAATGGCGGATTATTTGTAGATTTGCAGTCGAGAACATCGTAATAAAAGATATTTGTAGATGAATAAGAAACTCTTGGTTGTCGATGATGAAGACACGTTGTGCGAGGCGCTGCGTTTCAATCTTGAAGCCGAAGGTTATGAGGTTGACACCGCAGGCAGTGCCGAGGAGGTGCTGGCTATGGATGTGTCAGGCTATGACTTGTTGCTCCTTGACATTATGATGGGAGAGATTTCCGGCATCCAACTTGCAAAAATTCTTAAAGCCAATCCCGCCACCGCATCAATCCCTATCATTTTCTGCACGGCAAAGGACACGGAGGACGATATGATTGACGGACTTGAACTTGGTGCAGACGATTACATCGTGAAGCCTTATTCCTTGCGAAATGTATTTGCAAGGGTAAAGACGGTTCTTCGTCGGACTGCAGGAGATACACCCAAAGTCCAACACGATGACGGCAAGGTAACATACGAAGGGTTGACCATCATTCCGTCGAGCAAACACTGCATAGTTGACGGCGAAGAGGTAAAACTCCCGAAGAAGGAATTTGAGGTGCTTCTCAAACTGGTCAGTAATGTTGGGCGGGTGTTTACTCGTGAAGAACTTCTGCAAGAGATTTGGCGCAACGATGTCGTTGTCCTTGACAGGGTTGTAGATGTCAACATCACCCGCATTCGTCAGAAGATAGGAAAGTACGGAAGTCTGATAAAGGCACGCTCTGGCTATGGTTATGGATTCATGGGTTAAACTTTCCTACGCTCAAAGGCTCTTTATATGGCTGCTGGGCTATTCTCTGCTGCTTGTAGGTTGCTTTGCAGCATTCCAATACCAAAGGGAGAAGGATTTCAAAGCCGCCGAACTGAATGCCCAACTACAACTTATCAATTCCTACATATCGCAGGAATTGGAGTCGGGAGTTGCCCCCGATTCCATACGGCTAAACCGAACAGGGTATTTTGAAGACATAAGGGTAAGCATCATCGACCATGAGGGCGAGGTGGTCTATGATAATTCCCTTGACCGTCTGCCCGGCTCCAATCATTTGAATAGAAAGGAGATAGCCGAAGCCAAGAAATTTGGCAGAGGGTTTACGCAACGTCGTCACAGCGAAAGCACAGGCGACACCTATTTCTACTCTGCTACCCTTACCGACAACGGAAAGATAATAAGGACGGCAGTGCCATACTCGGTTTCACTCAACCATTTGCTTGAAGCCGACTATACTTTCCTTTGGATGATGGGCGGCATCGCATTGGTGTTCTGTCTGTTGGGATTTTTCGCCACTCGGCGTGTCGGACTGCACATTTCTCGTCTTAACGCATTTGCCGCTTCCGCAGAGCGTGGCGAAAGAATAACAGATACCGAACCATTCCCACATGATGAACTGGGCGACATTTCCAATCATATCGTCAGATTGTATGCCCGACTGCAAAAGGCGATTGCCGACCGTGACCGTGAACACGCATCCGCCATGCATCAGCAGCAAGAGAAGGAGCGGATAAAGAAACAATTGACCAACAACATCAACCACGAACTGAAAACCCCTGTTGCGTCCATTCAGGTCTGTTTGGAAACAATGCTCGCACATGAGGATATGAGCGACGAGAAAAGACATGAATTTCTTGAAAGGAGCCTTTCCCATACCGATAGATTGAAAAGACTCTTGTCTGACGTTTCGCTGATTACACGAATGGATGATGGTGGTATGGTCATCAACAGGGAACCTCTTAACCTCACAGAACTGATTTCTTCTGTAGTGGAGGATTGTAAGCCGTTGGCAACGAGGAAAGGAATGCATATTGCAAATGACATTCGTGCTGAAATTCCTGTCAATGGCAATGAATTGTTTTTACTCTCCGTATTCCACAATCTGATTGAGAATGCGGTGGCTTACAGCGGAGGCACACGCATTGCCCTGAAAATTGATTCGATTGACGCGAAGAGAGTGGTCATTTCTGTGTCCGATGATGGGTGTGGAGTGAGCGAAGAGCATCTTTCGCATATTTTCGAGCGCTTCTATCGTATAGACAAAGGCCGTTCCAGAGCATCGGGTGGCACCGGACTCGGACTGGCTATCGTCAAGAACGCTGTGCATTTGCATGGTGGGACAATATCCGTTGCCAATCAGGTTTCAGGCGGACTGGTCTTCACCATTGTTTTTCCGTTAAATCATCCCCAATAAAGCATACGTTTTTTCTTTAACAGATACTTAAAGATTTTGAAATGTCTTTGAAATAAAATAGGGCGACCTTTGCCGTAGAAATTAATTTATAAACTTTTAATTTTTACGACAAATGGACATTCTATTTCTTTGTGTAATTATCTTCCTTTTCCTGCTGGCGGTGTTTGACCTGTCGGTAGGAGTCAGCAATGACGCTGTCAATTTCCTTAATTCAGCCATTGGTTCAAAGGCTGCTACTTTCCGACGTGTGCTGACAGTCGCTGCTATCGGCGTATTTATCGGTGCAGCCATGAGCAACGGCATGATGGACATTGCCAGACATGGCATATTCCGTCCCG
>JAFLUS010000240.1 GCA_022508685.1 Prevotellaceae bacterium
TGCATGGAAACCATTGTAAACTTAGGCGCAATCATATTCTTCGTATCGTTGGTTTCTTTGGCTGGATAATAGTATTTGAGTGTACGTGAACCTTGATTATCGCCTTTATCTTCTTTGGCTTTCCATGTTCCTTGAGAATTTTCTATTTCCCAATCTGGTCCAGTATAATATTCCCATATTGTTTTGCATGTGTTTGCAGCACCGCTACGATATCTGGAATATTTATTAGCCGCACTTGCTCCACTGTATTGAGTCCCATCAAATGGACCGCCAAAAGAATTATACCTACCATCAGCTATTGTCCATGTCGTGACATGATCTTCTGTGTCTGTCAACATAGAAGTATTATCCAGTTCATTGTTAATATAATAAGTACGAGGGTCACCGATTACCCATTTTGCTTTTTCTTCATCATTGAGTTGGGTAATGGTTAGGGTCGTCAGCACTTTAGATTGTCTACCATTGGGAGTGTGTCCGATATTCCCTAAATGTCCGGTACCATCATCATCATTGTTATATCCATTCACTAAAATCCATCCGTCATTAGAGGCGAACGCATACCCGCTAATGTCTTCAGTTGTAATATAAATTGGCGGATAAACGGTGATATAGATAGTTTGTTCGTATGCAGAACCAGTGCTTTGGTCAGTGTGGCGTACTTTGATAGTCACATCGTACCGAGAGTAATTTGAATAGTCAAATGTATGTGTGAATGTGAGGGTATTATTGTTGTTATTCACGGAACATGTATAGCCTCCAGACTGAGTCTTTTCCGTTTCACTACCTTGCTTGCTATTATAATCGTAATACTTTACCGATACTATTGGTGTTGCGCAAGGATGGGTAGAACTGAAAGGAATCGTAATGCTTCTTTCGTTGTTCAGTACATATTCCTTCTGATTGAAAATCAAGAAACGCAACGGACGCAAGTCGGCTGTGGTTTCGTCGGCAGTACCCCAGTTGGCGATTTCGCATTGCATATCTACGTCCATCGGTTTTTCGGGAGTGATGCTGCCCATCATGCCGATGTGCGTACGAATGTAGTAGTAGGCATTCGACACCATTTCGTTTTTGTTGTTCACGGGAATGCGGTAGTAAGTCGGGCGATAAGTAGTTTCGGTTTCGCCGTCGGCGGTCTCCTCCGTATTTTCCCACGGTATGACGATGGTAAGGGTCGTTTGGTGGTCCTCAACCATGTCGTCGCTCCACACGTTGGGATAGGTGTAAAGCGGAAGGTCGTTGTAGTAAGTATAAGTGTCGTCGGTAGTGCCGGTGAGATTGTTGGAAGTATGCGCTGTGAGAGGTCGTGCCAAGTAGTAGTCAGACGTTTCTGCCTTTCCTTGCGTGGTGATGTTGTAGTAACTGATTTCGGTCAGTTGTGCTGCATTGCCGTCAAGACGTGCATTGCTGACGCCATTACTGATGTAAAGACGCATGTGGTCGCGGTCGGCAGTCCACGTCTTACCATCCTCAACAACACTTTCTTCGACATTGAGGGCGACACGGATTTTGGCTGCGACACGTCGGAATGTCAACGAACCTTTGTTCACTTCCCGTGCTTCGTCGACAGTGACGTCGGAAGGTTCGTAGAAATTCGTCATGACGAAGGAAGCAGGTGCTTTGCGGGCTCCGTCGCTATTGGCATCTTGAGGACGAAATTCGGACGTCGCAGTAATGGTGGATTTCAGTGTACTCTGCGACACGTTGCCTAATGCTTTCGCGTCGGCACAGTTGGCTACGGCAAAAACGCGGAAAGTCTTATCAGCATGGTCGAGCAGGGCTTGGTCTACCGGTATGGAGACAGTTGCGTTTTCGATGTTGTCAATATGCTGGTGTGCCAATGCTGCGACGTCGTCGCCGGCTGTGGTGGTGTAAAAGAAAACGTCAAGCGTCTTGAAGGCATTTTCGTTATACAAAGGTTCTCCGGGTTTTTGAACGGATTGTTCGGCACGAGTGACGGCACCGGAGATGTCGAGACTGAAGGTGAGACAGCCTTTACCGTGCACATCGATGTCGGGCACGGTGTCGTCGGTGCAACTCGTGGCAAGCAGCGTGCTGGCTGCAAGGAGTGCTGCCGAAAGGGTGTGGAATATGTTGAATCGCTTCATGAGGACTATGATGTTGGGTTACTGCATGATTTCGGTAAGTTGTTGCACGATAGTATAGTTCTTTCCGTTGGTGGCGTTGATGTACTGCGGGTCGACAACAATGGCTTCTTTCTGCGTCTTGTCAGGATATTCGACCATGATGACAAGGCGTGCTTCGTTGTTCTTTTCAGCCACGATTTCACGCGTGTTCTTGATGTGGAGGGTGATAGGATTGCCGTCGATAATGCCATTATCGGGACCGTCAAAATAGAATGCGTCGGTTTCACCTTGAAGGGATACCAATTGCGCCATCCATTTGGCTTTGAGCGGTGCAGAGAGAGTAAAAGTGGCTTCGGCGTAATCGGACGTTCCGGCTTTCATGAGCAAACGAAGTTCAGACGGTTTGTCAGTATAGCCGTTCTCAATGGTCGCGCCATCGTCATCAATGGTGGTCGTCGTCCACGTGAGCCATTTGCCTTCGGGTACGGTAGGGGTATCGAAATGCCATTCGTCTTCGTCCCACTCCATATTCCATGGCTGCACGCTCAAATTGAGTTCCAGCGATGCCGTCGTTCCAGTGATGGTATAACGGTAGATGTGGTTACGTAAAACGGATGTCAACTGGTCGGCCATATTCACTTTGCCGTCATAGTAATTGTCGAATTTGACTTCATGCGTGCGCCTGCCGTTGACGACGACATTGAAGTGCGGACGCACCTTGCCGGTTTGTTGCGAAGAGAGGTACATTTCGGGAATGTAGGCAATCCATACGGTTTTCTCTTCGTTATCGATGACGCGCCGTTCACTAAAAAAAGCGAGGTTCTCCATGTCTTTCACGCTTGACGGGAGTGAAGGTGTGGTGATTTGTGTGTCGTCGTTCCACGACGAATTGGTCTCGACGTCGGGGATGAATCGCCCATTGGCGTTCGAACGCGAAAGTGTCACATTGGTGATGGCTCCGCTCAGCATGTTGTCAACAAGTTCAACCTTGGCGATAGAGCGCAGCATGGGAATGTCGTCCTTGGCGAAGAGCCAATTTTCGACAGCATTGTCAACGGACAGCAAGCCGGAAAGTCCGAACATGGGAATGGCTTTCCGTTCTGCGATGGATGGTTCCCATGTGGCAGCAGGTGTCAAGTGATTGGGGACGTCGAAGTTGTACTCAGTGCCGTTGGCATAGATGTCGTTGGCATCGTTCTTCGTAATGTTCTTTCCGATAAAAGAAGGATATGAGGTTCCGTCGAATCCCTGCCAATTGGCAAGAACCATGACGTAGAAATTTTCTCATTTTTTGTCGGCGGCTGTTCTTAAATCAATTTCGCCGGTGATGGTGTATTT
>JAFLUS010000241.1 GCA_022508685.1 Prevotellaceae bacterium
TAACTACCTTTGCATAGATAAATCATTACACCCATGCACATCGGAATTGCAGGAAACATAGGCAGCGGAAAGACGACGCTGACGAAAATGCTGGCGCAGCACTACGGATGGACGCCGTTCTTCGAGGCGGTGGAGGACAATCCCTACATCGAGGACTACTACACCGACATTCCGCGGTGGTCGTTCTGTCTCGAAATGTTCTTCCTCAAGCATCGCTTTCAGGACCTTCTGCAGATTGCCCACTCGGACAAGCCGATGATACAGGACCGCACGATTTTCGAAGGCGTCTATGTCTTCACCGAGAACAACCGACGGATGGGCAACCTCTCCGACCGCGACTATCAGACGTACATGGAGATGTTCGAATCGATGATGATGGTGGCGCAGATGCCCGACCTCATGATTTACCTTCGTGCTTCCGTACCCCACCTCGTGGGCAACATCCAGAAGCGTGGGCGTGAGTACGAACAGACCATGCAGTTGGACTATCTGCAGAACCTGAACACGCTCTACGAGGATTTCATCGCCAACAAGTACAAAGGGCGCGTGCTGACCATCGACGTCGACCATCTCGACTACGAGCACAACAGCGCCGACTTTGCCTCTATCCTCAACCGCATCGACGCGCTCCTCTTCGGTCTGTTTCCCGAATAATGAACATTTCTTTCTCTGACCAATACCTCACGAAATCATGCACATTGCAGTTGCCGGAAACATCGGTTGTGGCAAGACCACACTGACGCAGATGCTCGCCAAGCGATATGGCTGGGAACCGCGTTTCGAACCCGTTGACAACAATCCCTATCTCGCCGACTTCTATGCCGACATGAAGCGGTGGTCGTACAATCTGCAAATCTATTTCCTCAACAAGCGCTTCAAGGAAGTGGTGGAGATTGCCCAGACGGACAAAGTCATCATCCAAGACCGCACCATCTTCGAAGACGCACGCATCTTTGCCAAGAACCTCCACAACCAAGGCATGATGTCCGACCGCGACTTCACGACCTACGAAGAACTCTTCGCGCTGATGATGTCGCTGGTGCGCTTGCCCGACCTCATGATTTACATCCGCTCCAGCATTCCCACCCTCGTGGCGCAAATTCAGAAGCGCGGACGGGAATACGAGCAGACCATACGCATCGACTATCTGAAGGGACTGAGCGACCTGTATGAAAACTGGATTAGCACCTACGACGGGCCGCTCATCATCGTCGACGGCGACACGCTGAAATTTGGCGAACGTCCCGAAGATTTTCAGCAAATCACCGACATGATTGACGCGAAACTCTACGGACTCTTCTCCTAATCCGTCAGCGCATCCTCCATTCTGTATTCAATGACTTTCTCGCGGGGATTGAACGGCCGCAGTTCGTCAAGCCCCATGCTCTCTGTTGCCGTGCAAATCAGCGACCGCTCGTCAACGTCGGTCGCACGTTGCTGCTGTTCCAAGAAATAGCGACCGGCATCCAGCAGCGACCGCTTCGGCACCAATCCCACAATCTCCGTACCCGTCACGCGAACGCCACGTGCTGCAGCCGCACGGCACACTTCCGCAAACGCGACATGGAGCGGCGTCACTGCCAAGTTCGTCAGATTCATCGACACCTGCGCAATGCCATATTCGTCGATGTACCACCCCAATGCCTTCACCGCCTTCAGCGTGCCGGGACGTTGCGGACGCCCTTTCTCGCGGACGTCGAAAGCAATGGCGTTCGCCATTTGGACAGACGTCGTATCAAGATTGAAATTCACGGCAATGAGAAAATCGCGAGCACCGACCACCGTTGCTCCAGCACGCGCAATCACGTCGTCCATCTGCCGTGCGCCGAAATCAGGTCGGCGACCTTCCGTCAGCAGTTTTTCGGGCAACGCTTCATACTCACCGGCACGGCACACAGCCAGATTTCGGTGCTCGGGTCGCAGTGCAGCTGCCTCGTAGCAATAGGTCGGAATCAGCAACTCGTCGGCAATCCGTCGGGCAAGTCGTCGTGCCAGTTCCGCACATTCCTCCAACGTGATTCCGCTAATCGGAATGAGCGGCAGCACGTCGGTCGCCCCGATGCGCGGATGTGCCCCATGATGCTTGCGCATGTCGATGCGTTCCGCCGCCGTCTTCACCGCACGGAATGCCGCTTCGACCACCGCCTCCGCCTCGCCCGCAAACGTCACCACCGTCCGGTTGGCACCTTCGCCCGGGTCGACATTCAGCACCGCCACACCGTCCACACCCGCAATGGCTCCGACAATCTGCCGAATGACGGCATGGTCGCGTCCCTCACTGAAATTGGGCACGCACTCCACTATTCTTGCCTGTTTTTCCATACTCCGCTACGTGTTGAAAAATGCTTCGGGCATAGATGCCTTGCACCATGCTGCACCTATGCCCGAAATTCAGTCGTCAAATCAATTATTTGTTGCGACGATGGCTCTTTACGAACATTGTACGCAGATTGAGTTTCTTTGCATCGTCTTTCGCAGCGCTTTCAGCACGAGTTTTTGCATCATTGTCGCCGCTATAATAATAGTTGTAAGTATTGTAACTATAGGATTCCTGCGAAATGGAAAAATTGCTGTTCAGCGTAAAACGAATGGAAGTACCCCAATTATAGCCGTCGTCATCGGTTTCTTGCAAGTCGGTAGGCAGCAGCGTCGTACCTTTTCCAAACAATCCTACTGCAGCCAAAACGCCGAGCGTTCCGTCAAAGTCAAGTCCATAATCTGCAATGACCATTGAGAATTGGCGGAAAGTGTTGGTCTGCTCTCCATATTCCATTTTATATGTTTCTTCCCAAGTGTCCTTTTCGCCATTCTCCGATTCCCAACCGGTAGTCTTTATCCGCATGAGATTGCCGGCACTCCAAGTCAGCGTCGTAGTTTCCTGCTCTTGCCATTTTGTCGTCTTGTTGTTGGGCGACGTTTCCGTTTCCGTCGAAGTGCTCACCACCTTTGTGAGGACACCATTCGTGTAGGTAAACTTGAGCGTACCACTACCTTTGTATCGATAACCTTCGTCTTTCTCGTCCCACGAAGCAGATGCTTCAGCGATATATCCCTCACTCGTGAATTTCACGCTTCCGCCTTCGCCGTCAGCAATGATAGTCCCCTTTGAGTAGTTGATTTTCAGACGTTCATCGTCATACTGCCCGTTGATTTCCGACACACGTCCTTGTGCATCATACGTGATTTCGTACCTGTTGACAGCCACAAGACGTTCGCCGTTAACCTTCAACACAGCCTTTGACGAACCGCTGCCGCCGTTGTCGTCATCATCGCTGCACGCAGTCATTGTCGCCAATGCAATGACACCAAGTGTCATCAATTTCAAGATTTTCATACAAATAGGTTTTAAGAGTGAATAAATGAAACTTGCTGCAAAAGTAACATTTTTTTATGAA
>JAFLUS010000242.1 GCA_022508685.1 Prevotellaceae bacterium
TGTTCCGGCGGCTCCGCGATAGTTAGGTGTATCTTAGTGAAATTTATTTCACGAGAACCTTTTGGATTTGAACGTTGCCGTTCGCGTCAGTAGTCTTCAGGATGTTGATGCCTTGTTGCAGCGTTGCTACGCGGCGGCCGTCAACTGTGAAGATGTCTGTGCGGACGATGGTGCTGCCTGTTACCTTGTCGATACCAACGGGGTCGCCGTCGTTAGCGAGTTCGGTTGTGCCGAGGTATTCGAGTTTGAAGTCGTCGAAGATTGCCCAGTTTGTTGCAATGTTGGTGGTCTTCTTGATACCGAGGCGGAGGCGGAGGTTGTCAGCATCCGTTACGTTGATGATGAGGCTGGTGTAGTAGGGTGATACATCACCAGAGTGGTTGAATACTTCGAATGATTCCATCGTGTTGGGCACCCAAATCTTGGCTGCAACGTTTTCAGAATCATCGTCTACACCTGTGAGCAGGTTGCCTTCAGCATCCAAGTAGCGAGATTGTGCACCATTGACGGGATAGTCGAGGTCCATCGACGGGTTTTCTTCACTCTTTTCAACCGTAACACTTCCTGCGAACATGTGCTTGAACGGAACAGATACTTTCGTGTTGCCGTTTTCTGCATAGAGGAATGCGTGGATGTTTGCTTCGGGCTCGTCGGATGTCCAGCTTTCGTAGTCTTCTTCGATGCTACCTGCGCGGTATGCAGCAGTTGCGCTGAAGCGGTATGTACCTGTCTTACCTACCATGATGTCTTGGTAAGTATCGAAGTTCTTGTCGTAGTGTTCTGCATTCTGGAACGACTGGAATGCCATTGCCGTACCTGACCATCCTTCACCATTGTCGTTGTCGAACGACGGGTTCACGATGAGTGCGTCGGTGAGGTCTGCAGGATTTTCTTCAGTTCCGTCGTATTCGGGCACGCGCAGTTTCATAATCCATTCTTCGATGGTCGGGATGAGTGCGAGTGCTTCGTCACCAGAGAGTGTGCGGCCTTGAACTGCCGGCAGAACGACGTTGTTGTAGAATTCGGTTGCTTCTGCAATCACGTCAGCACCTGCAGGCGAAGTCGTGAGGGCAAGATAGAGGTTGTCGGCTGCTTCGTTGAGTGCTTGGTATGCTTCGATTGAGCCAACAGCCTTGTTGTATGCTGCTACGAAGTCGATGAGTGCATTGAACATGTCTTCGCTTCCGCGTGCATTTTCTGCCGTGTCTTGTGCTGCCATGAGTGCTGCCCAGTCGGCTGCGCTGATGAGCGATTCGTCGAGGTTGGCTACGCGGTCGATGTAGTTGGCGATCACCATGTCGATTGCTTCTTCGTCTTTGCCCCAGAAGGTCAACTTGAAGTTGTCCCAGAGTGTCCATTGTGCCGATGTGGTCGGACCTGCGAGTTTGCGGATACCGATACGCATCTTGCCGTCGGTAACGAGACCATAGGCGCTCATCGTGAAGTTCTGTTTTTCATCGGGCAGAGAGAATGCTGCCGAAGCCGATGCCATACCGTCGAGCGTGTAAGTGCCGTCAGGAGTAGAGTAGCAGTTGTTTGCGAGGTTTTCGTCGAACTGGATTTCCATGACGTTGCGAACCGGAGTGAAGAAGTCGTTGAGGTAAACTTCAGAGTAAACCTTTGCTTCGTTCTTCATTTCGGGGTCTGCTTTGTATGCGTTCCATGCAGCGTCGTTGGCAGCCGTGCGGTAGAATGCCTGTACGGATACTTCGTATACACCTGCGGGGAGGTCAGAGTCGATTTCTTGGTAAACGTCGAAGTTCTGTTGGAATGCTTCTGCACAGTAGTTGTCAGCAGAACCACCACGCCAGCTGGTCAGTCCGATGCTATTGCCGTTGGCGTCGAGACCACCACCGCTCCATCCGCGACCATTGGGTTCTTCGAAGCCCGGGTTCTCGATGAGTGAGAGGGGGTCACCGGGTTGCAGAGAAGTAGCCACTGCGTTCTGATAGAGTGCACGCAGATAGTCGGTTTCTACCTTCATGTCAGCACCCGAGAGGCGACCGATGTATTCGTCTTCGAGGATGTTGATGATGTAGTTAGCCACACCGTTGGGGAAGCCGTATTCTTCAGTCCATTCGTCGTTTTCGTCAGCGTATGACTGAACGTAAGCGCAGAGTTTGTCGTAAACGTCACCGTTTCCGAGGCCGTCGCTGATGTAGTTGTCTACTTCGTAGTAGAGGGCTACATAAGCGTTGTAAGCGTCTGTACCGGCGAGAACTGCGTCTTTTGCTTCATTGAGGGCTTGGTAGCCACCGATGAGGTCTTCAGCAGAAGTAGCAGCCTTGTACGATTCGAGCGCTGCTTCGTAAGCGTCGATGTCGGGCTGGCCGTAGTAAGTTTCTTCAGCGAGGGTGAGGTTTGCATAACTGAGCACGTTTTCCTTGAGTGCTTGGTATGCTGCGTCGCTGTCTCCGTAGTAGAGGAGTTTGAAGTCGTCGAAGATAGCCCAGTCACCACCTGCGTGTGCGCCGTTCTTCTTCACACCGATGCGTACCTTTTCGCCTTCTGCTACTGCACCAACGAGGGTTGAGCGGTAAGGCTCGCCTTCTTGACGGAAGTAGAATTCGTCAGCAGCCTTCATCGTGTTCGGTAGGTAGTAAACTGCGGGGTTGCCGTCAGCGTCTACACCGTCAACAGCGATAGAATTTTCAACACCCGGGTCAACGTCTACGAGTCCTTCGGAAGCGTGCTTGAGGGCAGCAGAGAATTCGCCGTTAGCAGGGCTTGAGAGATAGATAACGTCGTTGGTCGGCTTGCCGGCTTTCCATGCATCGTAGTCGTCTTGTGCCCAACTTGAACGGCTGAATGCGTTACAAGAGAATGCGTATACACCTGCGGGCAGACCTTCGATGTCAATGTACGTATCGAAGTCCTTTTCGTAGTGTTCTGCGTTGTCGGCTACCGTACCACCGCGAGAGAATGCAGTTCCGCTCCAGCCAGAGAGGTTAGCATTGGTGAAGTCGGGGTTGGGGATGTACTTCCCAGTGAGGTCGGCAGGATTCTCCGGAGAGATGTTGCCTTGGCTGAGTTCGTATTCTACGATAGCGTCAGCGATAGATGCTTCAGCCGCCTTGAGTTCAGCAGCAGTGCTTGCCGTGTTGTTGTAAACGGCGATTTGTGCGCTGAGGTCGATGCCGGGATACTTAGCGAGCGCATCTTCGATGGCTGCGCGAAGCGATGTTGCGGCGTTGTAAGCCTCGATGGCTGCATTGTAGGTGTCACCTGTGGCCTTCGGGATGAAAATCCAGTTGATGGCTGCGCTGAGACCTTCGGGCATTGCGTCGAGGTTGATAGTGGGATACAGGATGGTTGCTGCCGTGCCTTCAGCGTTGACGGTTTCGCCTGCCTTGAGGTATATACCTACGTATGCGTTGGGCGTA
>JAFLUS010000243.1 GCA_022508685.1 Prevotellaceae bacterium
GAGTTTTTCAGCCGAAGTTTTGCGGTGTGGCGAATTATGCGTAACTTTACACAGATTTTAGAAGAATTGTGATATAAAAATAAGGTATACACACGATGATTGAACAAGACAGAATAATCAAGGTTGACATCAACGAGAGCATGCGCAAATCGTATATCGACTACTCCATGTCGGTGATTGTGGCGCGTGCGTTGCCCGATGTGCGTGATGGATTCAAGCCCGTTCATCGCCGTATTCTCTACGGAATGATGGAACTGGGTACGACGTATGACAAGCCGTACAAGAAGTGTGCACGTATCGTGGGTGAAGTGCTCGGTAAGTACCACCCCCATGGCGACTCTTCGGTGTACGGCGCGTTGGTGCGTCTGGCACAGGACTGGGCAATGCGCTATTGTCTGGTGGACGGACAAGGTAACTTCGGTTCGGTGGACGGCGACGGTGCTGCCGCCATGCGTTACACGGAAGCGAGGTTGACGCGCATCGGTGAAGCGATGATGGACGACCTGTATAAGGAAACGGTAGATTTTGAAGATAACTTCGATGGCTCGCTGCGCGAACCGAAGGTGCTGCCGACGCGCATCCCCAATCTGCTCGTAAACGGAGCGACGGGTATTGCGGTCGGTATGGCAACGAACATTCCTACGCACAATTTGGGCGAGGTGATTGATGGTTGTGTGGCGATGATAGACAATCCCGACATCGATACGGCGGGACTGATGCAGTATGTAAAGGCTCCCGACTTCCCAACGGGTGGCATCATCTGCGGATTGGACGGTGTGCGTGAAGCGTATGAAACGGGTCGCGGTCGCATCGTGATTCGTTCGAAAACGGACATCGAGACGGCTGCAGAACATGACCGCATCGTGGTGCATGAAATTCCGTACAATGTCAACAAAGCGGAGTTGATTAAGAAGATTGCGGAACTGGTGAACGAAAAGCGCATCGAGGGCATCGCCAACGTCAACGACGAGAGCGACCGCGAAGGTATGCGCATCGTGATTGACTTGAAGCGTGACGCAAATGCGAATGTCATTTTGAACAAATTGTACAAGATGACGGACTTGCAGTCGAGTTTCAGCGTGAATTGCATTGCCTTGGTAGGTGCGGGTGCGAACAACAGCGGTCGTCCGAAACTGCTGTCGTTGGCTGAATGTATCAAATACTTTGTCAGCCACCGCCACGACGTGACAATTCGCCGCACGAAGTATGACAAGCGTAAGGCAGAAGAACGTGCCCACATTCTCACGGGTCTCATCATTGCCAGTGACAACATCGACGAAGTCGTACACATCATCCGTCAGGCAAAATCGCCGCAAGAGGCTATCGAGAACCTGAAGGTGCGCTTCGACCTCGACGACGTGCAGGCACGTGCTATCGTGGAAATGCGATTGCGCCAACTCACAGGTTTGGAGCAGGAGAAACTCCATGCCGAATTGGAAGAACTGCAACGCTTGATTGCCTACCTCGACTCTATCCTGAACGACCCCGAATTGTGCAAGAAGGTAATGAAGGACGAACTGCTGGAAGTGAAGAACAAGTGGGCAGACGAGCGTAAGACGCAAATCGACTATACGGCAAGTGAAAACTTCAATCCGGAGGACTTCTATCCCAATGAACCGGTAGTGATTACGGTCAGCCACCTCGGCTACATCAAGCGCACGCCGCTGACGGAATTCCGCACGCAGAGCCGTGGCGGAGTAGGGTCGAAGGGTGGAAGCGCACGCGATGCAGACTTCATAGAGCATATCTATCCGGCAACGACGCACAACACGATGATGTTCTTTACGAAGAAGGGACGTTGCTTCTGGATGAAGGTCTACGAAATACCCGAAGGCAACAAGACGTCGAAGGGACGTGCCGTGCAGAACCTGCTGAACATTGATTCGGACGATAAGGCAACGGCATTCATCTGCATCGAAGACATCAACGATACCGAATTCGTGAAGCACCACAACCTGATGTTCTGCACGAAACGCGGAACGGTGAAAAAGACGCGCTTCGAATTCTATTCACATCCTCGCTCCAATGGTCTGAATGCCATTAACTTGGCAGAAGGCGATGAAGTGATTGAAGTGAAACTGACGAGCGGTAACGACGACATCATCATTGCCAACCACAACGGACGTGCCATCCGCTTCAATGAAAACAATGTTCGCCTCATGGGACGCACGGCAACCGGTGTTCGTGGTATGCGACTGGACGACGATGACGACGAGGCCGTGGGCATGTTGGTCATGCAGTGCAATGCAGCCCTCACCGATGAGCAGTGGGCGCAGATGGATGCTGCAGAAACGGACGACGTGACGACGGATGCGGCCGACAGCATCGAAGAACCGGATGCAGACGGAGTGGACACTGTGGACGATGCAACGGAATATCCCGAAGACATCATGGTAGTCAGCGAGAAAGGTTTTGGCAAGCGTTCGAAACTGGGCGAATACCGCATCACGAAGCGTGGCGGTAAAGGTGTCAAGACGTTGAACGTGACGGACAAGACGGGCAAACTCATTGCCATCAAGAGCGTGACGGACGATGACGACCTGATGATTATCAACAAGAGCGGCATTACCATCCGATTGGCACTCAGTGAATTGCGTGTGCAAGGTCGCAATACGCAAGGTGTGAAGTTGATTGACCTGAAGAAGCGGAACGACGTCATCAGCAGCGTGTGCAAGGTGGCACATGCCGACGATGAGGAATATGACGCAGAAGCAGGTGACGAATCGGCATCGACTGAATCAAACGAAACAAACGAATAAAACATTGATAACCTTAATTTCTTAAATCTGTGTAGTTATGAAACGATTATTGTTTATCGGCATCGTGCTGGCTATGTCGGCACCTGCATTTGCACAAAAGGCAAACGTCAAGAAAGTAAAGAGCAAGGTAGACTTTGCTTCTACGCCCATGAACTACGATTTCTCCAACGTGGAGGCTGACAAGGTGCAGGAACTCCGTGAATTGATTGAACCTGCACTCACCGACCCCGAATCAAAGGATATGGCGGATACGTGGAAGTATGCTGCACGTCTGAAGGTGTACGACATGAACCAACTGCTGGCGCAGTATCAGGCAAACGGCAATCAGTTTCCCGACCCTAACGCATTCTTCCAAAATCAGTATGATGTGGTGAAGTATTACGAAACCTACTATCAACTGATGAACACCCCGAACGAAAAAGGTAAGTTGCCCTATAAGGAAGACGAAATGAAGGCAGAAACGGAGAAGGCAAAGATTGCAGCCAAGGGTGCACGCGTCAATCTCCTCATCGGTGCAACGAACTTGGTCTACACCAATCCGACTGAGGCTGTCAAACTGCTGGATTTGT
>JAFLUS010000244.1 GCA_022508685.1 Prevotellaceae bacterium
TTGTGCACGTCCCGAGAGGGGAAGACCTTGCTTTGCCAACTTGCCGAGGGTGTGGTCCATGCCGAGGAAGAAGTTGAAGCCGTTGGGGTGGGCATTCAGCAACCATCCGAAACTCATGCCGTAAGTGCCTGCGGAGAGGGAGGCGGAGGCTGAGAAGCATTTCACGGGTGCGACATTGGCTGACAGGCGGAAGTCGGTCCATGTGTATCGTCCGGCAATGCGGGTGTTGTTGATGAAACCGAATTTCAGTTTGTCGTAGAAATCAGGGGTGTACTCTACACCGAGATTGAGTGTGGCGGAGAGTGCTTTCAGTGTGCTGCCGGTGTTGCCGTTGTCGTGGAGTTCATACAGGTCGGCGAGTCCTTCGGTCAGACGGTCTACTTCGTTGTCGAAAGAGTTGGGTTGGTCGCCGTCGAGACTAAAGAGGTATTTGTCGGTATTGACTTGGTGCTCACCATTTGTGGATGCTTCGTAGCAGTTCTTCCAACTGATGAAACCAAGGTCGAGCAAGGCTGCTGACACTTTGAAGTGGTCGTCGATTTTGTATTCTGCACCGAGGTCGAACGCCAAACCAAAGCCTGCGATTCCGAATGACGAGTCGTCGACGCCATTGACGTAGGTGTGGGGCGTTTGTTCGCCTTCAGCACCTCGCATGGTGGTTTTTGTTTCGTATTTCAGGCTGTTGATGCTGGTCTGCACGGTGGCAGAAGTGGTGCCGACGTAGGCGTCGTCGCGAAGTTCCAAACGTGCTTTGTCGACGTGCGCATTGAGGTTGGCAATACCGAACAGGAGTTTTGCCTTTGCACCAAGACGCAGTTTTTCGTTGAACTGGCGGCTGTGTCCGAAGGCGAGTTCCGTGTATGCATCGGCATGGGCGTGGAGGTTGCTCAGGTCGTACACTTTGTTTTCAAGTCCGTTTTTCGCCAATTCAAAGAGTGAGCCGGGGATGTTGAGATAGAGGTCTTGGCGCACGTTGAGTCCGACGGTGTTGTATCCGCCCCACGATTTGAATCCTGCGCCTAACACTTGCAGTTTGATGTTTTCGGCGATGCGATTTTTCTTGTCGATGTTCGACAGGAATTTTCCGGCATCGACTTGCGGATTGAGGAAGAGGGCGGTTCTGCCATTGACGTTGTAGAGTACGTCGCTCACTTTCAGCGTGCTGTTCATGCCGACATTGAAGTTTCCGATGCCGGGAAGAGCGATATAGTTCTGGTTGTTTTCATACGCAGGGTTCAGTTCGTGGCGATAGAGGTAGCCGTCGTTGAAATATCCTGTGTTGAGGTTTTGTCCCGTCGCGGTTGAAGTTACTCCAAGCACTGCAACTACAATCACTGATTTGATATTTTTCATAATGTTCTGTGTCATTGGTGGAGTTTAGAGTTCTTTTTCGTAGTAGCCGGTGAGTGTGATTTTGCTGTTCTTCATGTACAGTTTCATGTCGGGACTCATGGCATCGGCACGTTGGCTGGTTACTTTTGCCTTGATGTTGAGTCCGTCAAGGTGCTTGACGTTGCCGATAATGGTCAGTTTCACCGGTTGGTCGGTAGCGTTGGCGGCGAGCATGACTTTCGAACTTTCGGTGATTTCTACAGCATCAAACGTGATGGGAGCGATAGAGAGTTCGACTTCGTAGGGGAGGTCGGTCGTAGCATCGAATTCAACGACGATTTTTGTGAATGTCAGTGCGTCGACGTCTTCATCGTTCCAGCCGTCGATAGTGTCCGTGTAGGCGATGCATGAGCCTTCCGACAGTTGCAGTGGGGCATAGAAGGCATAGGTTCCATGCACGGGGTCGAGCGTTTCGCCCAAACGGAAGTTGTTGACTTCCTGCATCGGCATGTTCGGATTGAGTACGTCCACCTTGATGAAGTTGGGAATACCATCGCCTGTTTCGGCAAGCAGGTTTTTCAAATCCGAGAATGCAATGTAGTCGGGGTTGGTGTATCCTTCGTAGTAGTGTGAAGGCTTATGCGGTGCCATGACGATTTCGTTGGGGAGATAGTTGCCGGTCGCGTCTTTCCCTGTTGAAGTGATTTCAATCAGTTGGCCGTTGTCCGGACGATAGGCATTTTCCTGTCCGTCCTTCGTGGCTGTGAGTTGGAAACCGCTTTCAAATCGGACGTTGTACGGATTGAGCGGATTGGTGATAGAGAGATAGATTTGCGGATTTTCAAGCCAGATTTTCGTGCCGGTCTGATTGAGGAAATCGGGCAGCGAACTCAAGTCAATGGGGTCGATGGTGAAATCCTCGACGTCGTATGCAAATGTTCCGCTGAAACTATGTGCATGGATATCTGACAATGCCGGTTGCAAGATGAATTGGATGTCAGTCGGGAGCGACGACGGAGTCACGTCCTTAATGGCGATTGTGCCTTGCACGATTTGGATTTCGTCGGCAAATGTGAGTGTATGTGTGCCGTAGTCGAATGTCAGGTTGCCTGTCGTGGCATCGATAGAGTCGATGTCGAGCACGATGCGCAGTTCTCCGTTTCCTGTCGGGGAGAGTTCCGTCTTGGAAAGGTCGAGGTATCCGTTGGCATCAATCGGGTAGGTCGCATTGCCTTTGGTGTAGGATGCCCGCAGTCCTGCCGGGAACTTGAGAATGAGGTTCACAAAGCGCATGTTGTTGGTGAATTTCTCCAGTCCTATGGTCTTTATGGTTGTCGTCAGAGTGGTTTCTACGCCCAGTCCTTTGATAGCGTGGATAGACTTGTCGACGTCGGTTACTTCCGAACTGAAGGGCTTGAATTCGAGGTCTTCGGGCAAGACGATGTAGCATCCCACCGTGCCGCTGGGTACGGGCAGTTGGTTCAGATTTTCGGTCGTCAGTGCCAGTGTGGCTTCGCTTGCTTCGATGTTCGGGCTCGGCACGGTGAACGGTGCTACGGTGATGTCGTCGGAATCGAACGTTCCGTCTTTCTTGATCGCGTAGACGAGTTTGCCGGTTTCGGGGTCGATGTCTTTCACGATTTCGCTGTCGTCTTCGATTTCCATGACTTGGTCGAGTGTCAGGACGTCGAGATTGATGGGCACTGTCAGTTCGGTGGTTTTCAGCCTTACGGTGGTGTCAATGTCGTTCAGGTCGTAGTTGCTGTCAAGACACGACTGCAATGCAAGCGGGGCGAGCAATGCCAACCCTGCTAACAAGTGATGTTTGGTTTTCATAAAATGGTTATCTGATGTTTGGTTGTGTCTGAGTCATTTGTGAGTGCAAAGGTAGCATTCTGTCGGTATTTCCTATTTGCTTGTGTTGTTAAATGATGTTAATTAAGTATATTTTTTGTATAAATGAGCGAAAAGCC
>JAFLUS010000245.1 GCA_022508685.1 Prevotellaceae bacterium
CAGGGCTATCAACAGCAAGGCTACCAACCGACAGGTTTTCGTATCGTTGGTCAGCATCCGCAGCCAAGTATCGGTGAAGCCTTCAAAATGTTCTTTAACAATTATGTAAATTTCAGCGGACGTTCGCGCCGTTCGGAATATTGGAAAGTATTCTTGGTCAACCTTCTCGGTGGTCTTATCCTGTTTCTCCTTACGATTATCATAGGGGTCGTTATCGGTGTATCGTCAAGCAGTTATGGAGCCGGTCCTGCAGCGTTTAGCGGATTGCTCGGCGCCGGTATCGTTGGCGTTGTTCTTTACGGCTTGTTGCTGATTTATGCACTTGTCTGCGTCATTCCCAACATCTCTATTACCGTTCGTCGTCTGCACGATGTAGGCATGGATGGTTTGTGGGCACTTTTTCTGATTGGTACGCTCATTCCCGGTATTAACATCGCCGTAAGTGTTGCCCAACTCGTGCTCTTCTGCATCGACGGAAAACCGGAAACCAACCAATGGGGACCTTCGCCCAAATATGTAGTAGCATAATAACACACGACTTATATCTAACTAATATGAAAACATTACTACCCGCTCTCCGACATTTGTTCGTCGGAATGTGCCTGTGTGTTGCCGTTCTTCCCGTATCGGCGAAAAGCACCAAGCACACTTACACGTTCACGGTGGGACGCACGCTGACGCAGGACACGCCGTCCATGTGTGCCATTCATCCCAACGTGTTGCAAGCCCATCTCGGCGTGAACAACATCATGACGGCTCTGGGCAACGGAACCGTGCAGTTCTATGCTATCCAAGCCACGACGGGAAAGTTCTACTCCACGAGCACGCTCGTGCCCTACGGACACTACTTCAACGCAGCAGGCGTTGCCGTGAACGGAACGAGCAAGAACTCGGTCGTGTCGTCGCAGTTCAAGAACGGCAGCCAGTTTGAAGTCAACACCATCGAAGGACGGATTGAAGACGGCAGCGCCTACTCTTTCTCACAGGCATTTGTCAATGGGCAGACTGCCGACACCGTCGTCTATCATTTCAACGTGAACATCGGTGCCACGCAGTATGTCCGTTCCGACGAACCGAAAATCGTCCATCGTGCCGACGTGGTCGACAGTTGGTCGGCACTGCCCTACGTGCAGCAGAACGACCAAGCCGGTGAACTGGAAAACTTTCTGCAGGTCAATGCCGGCGACCGCGCCACCTTCGGTCTGCGTCCACGCAACGAAGGCGACGAAATCCGTTTCCTCGTCAAAGGTCCCGACGGCAAGACGCTGCGCAGCAACAGCAGTGAGGACTTCACCCTGACTGCCGTCGAGCCAGCCGATGCCGGCGTCTACTCGATGACTGCCCGCTACACGCCTGCCGGTGGCAAATCGTCGGTGGAATACTACACCTTCTACCTCGACGTGCAGACCGACCAAGGCAAGAACTACGACTGGAACGTGGAGGTGCCGCGTTGGAGTTACGACTTCCGCGACGAATATCCCGACGGCTTCCCGCAGCCGACCAAGGTGCACACCTTCACGCAGCGCAACGGCAAGCCTGCCAACCGCTACGACGGCGACTGGTGGACGGTGTATTGGGGCGACAACCTCAACAGCGAGGTGGACGTCAACAACAAGAACGCCATGACCAACATGATGAAGAAATACGACACGGACTTTGCCTACATCCGTGACGAAATGGGTTGGCCGCCCGACATCAATGCCCGCAAGGGTTACAAGTCCTTCGTCTATATCTTCGGTTCGGGACTCAACCGCGACAACTCTTCCTCTACGGAACAAGGTGGCTATCAAGGCTACACGGGTGCTGACGACGGCGGTTCGTGGCCCTGCGTGTGGGCGTCCTACTATCCCGTCAGCCGTTTCCGCGACGATGCCGATTCGAAATGGGGCGATGGCGACTACCAGCGCGAAGCCATGGTGCACGAAGGCATCCACGCCATTTTTGCCGACATGGACGGCGTGAAGAAATCGTCGTGGTTCCACGAAGCCGGCAACGTATGGCTGCAAATGGCGATGAACGCCAAGCGCGATGGCACTTACGGCGCACCCGGATGGCTGGGCATCGGCAACCTGATTTGTCCCTTCATGCCGATTGAGTGCTATTCGGGATGGCTGCTCGACGGCTCGTTCGGCGGCCCTGCTGCCGAAGGCGTGAACATGTATGCTGCCAACGGACAGCAGGTGTGCACATGGCGCAACCTCATCGGTGGCGTGCAGTACGGCGAAATCTTCCCGCTCTTCGTCGGTGAAGCCGTCGGCTATGGTTCCGTGCCATGGATTTGGCGCTATTGCAGCGACTACGTGCTGAAAGGCATTGCGTTGGGTAACAGCAAGGAAGGCGTCAGCGGCATTGGCGACGAAAACATGCGCCGCTTCATCATGCACTATCGTGCCAAACTGGCAACGCTCGACTTCGGCGGATTCTCCGAAGAATGTCGGAAAATGGTCGACGGAAACTTCGGCGGACAAGTGCGTGCCGAATGGCGCAACGGCGTGTGCAGCACGCCCGGCGGACCGATTGTCGGAGCCACTGCGGGCAACAATCAGATGCCTTGCTGGATTGATGTCGAACCTTTCACGCTCACACCCTATCAGACCCTCACGCTCAACGACGAAAAAGGCTGGCTGGCTCCCGACACACTGACAAATCCGGGATGGAGCGGTGCCAACATTCTGCCTATCCACGTGACGGGCAACCATTGCGAAGTGTTCTTCCGTCCGGAAGACAGCGAAATGCGTGCCCAACTCTGCTACCGCACCCGCACCGGCGAATGCTTCTACAGCCAACCCGTGCTTTGCGGCAAAATGGAACTCAACTGGACGTCGTCGACCGCACCCGCCAATGGTGTCGTGTTCGCCGTCGTGTGCAACACCGACTACATCTTCACGGGCGACGCACAGCGCAAGCACCACTGGGACTATCGTCTGAAACTGGGCGAAGGAGCCGTCGGCGTGGCATCGAAGGACATCAAGTGGTTCAACTACATGCAGACCCTCCGCGACACGGAATTTGAAACCGGCATCGAAGCTCCGTCAGCAGCCGAAAAGGGCGGCAGCACGACGTTCCGCGTGCTCTCCACCGTGCTGCGTGCCGGCGGACAGGTGCAACTCGACCTCGGCGGCGTTCCTGCCAACGAAGTGCAGGCACACCTCGTCGGTGCAGCCGGCATCCTGCTCGACTCTCAGACCGTGAGCGACGCACAGACCGTACAACTCCCCGCCTTCTTGCCGAAGGGCATCTACTTCCTTTCCCTCCGCCACAAAGGCAAGGTGCAGACCTTCAAACTCTTTGCACAATAGCGGCG
>JAFLUS010000246.1 GCA_022508685.1 Prevotellaceae bacterium
TCAGATTTCCGTGCTGCACAAGTCGTAACTCTTGGGTAGCGGCCGGAGGTTGTACTGCGACGCCATGGTCTCGCCATAGGCGCCTGCACTGCGGATGGCAAGGATGTGGCCGCGTTGGAGGCGTGGCAGACGGATATTGTGTGCAAACACGTCAGTGGATTCACAAATGGGACCAACGACATCGTAGGTCTGAAGGTCATCGTCGGCAGTGGAGAAGGGAAGGGTAGAGGTGAGTTGCAGGGTGGCAGGGTCGGCCGTGATGCTCTCGATGCGGTGGTGTGCACCGTAAAGTGCGGGACGGATAAGTTCGGTCATGCCTGCGTCAACGATGGCGAACTGGCGGCCGGTGCCCTGCTTGATGTAGAGAACGCGCGTAATGAGACTTCCGCATTGGGCAACGATGGAGCGTCCGAGTTCGAAATGGATGCTTTGTCCCGGTCGTTGGCGCAGATGCTCATGAAAGACGGCGAAATAGGATTTGAAATCGGGGATTGGCGTTGCGTGGGGATTGTCGTAATCTACGCCGAGTCCGCCTCCTACGTTGATGGTGTCGAACGTGATGCCTTTCTGTTGCAACTGCTCTTGAATTTCATTGATGCGGTGGGCGAGTTCGACGAAATCGTTCATGTCGAGAATCTGACTGCCGATGTGGAAATGGAGTCCTCGCAGACGGATATGGTCCATTTGCTGTGCCATGCAGATGACGCGTTCCACTTCGCTGAGGGCGATGCCGAACTTATTTTCTGCCGTACCCGTGGTGATGTGGGCATGGGTGTGTGCACCTACTTCGGGATTGACGCGCAGGCAGACGCCGGCACTTTTCCGCATTTGTGCAGCGATTTGGTTGATGACTTCAAGTTCGGGTTCGCTCTCTACGTTGAAGCAGAAAATATCGTTGTGGAGTGCGGTTCGAATTTCCCAATCGCTCTTTCCAACGCCGGCAAACACGATTTTCGATGGGTGGAATCCCGCTTTGACGGCAGCCTCTATCTCGCCTCCGCTGACGCAGTCTGCACCCAATCCTGCCCGCTGTATGATAGGCAGGAGCATGGGGTTGGCATTGGCTTTAATGGCGTAGTGAACGACGTAGTTGTTGTATTTCCCGATTTCCGTCTGAACGGCTTCGAGTGTGCGATGGAGCAATTCCGTGTCGTAAAGGTAGTAAGGAGTCTGACGCATCTGCATAGATAAAGAGATTAGTGGAACAAGTGGCTGGATAATGCTTGCAATGCACGTTTCTTGTCGTTAGCGGAGATGAGAAACGAAATGTTGTGGTTGCTTCCGCCGTATGAAATCATACGCACGGGGATGTCGCTCAAGGCTTTGGTAACGCGTGATTCAAATCCGACATTGTGCCAATCGAGGTCGCCAACGACGCAGATGATACACATGTATTCGTCGACTTTTACTGTTCCGAATTTCTTCAATTCATCGAGAATCGAAGAGAGGTGGGTGGTGTTGTCAATCGATACGGATACGCCCACTTCAGAGGTGCAGACCATATCGATGCTTGTCTTGTACGTTTCAAAGATTTCAAAGACCTTGCGCAAGAAACCATAGGCAAGCAACATTCGGCTCGATGTGATGTTGATGGCCGTGATGTTGTCTTTTGCGGCGACGGCTTTGATTTTGCGGAATTCCGTGTCGTTGCTGATGACGGTGCCCGGAGCCGTCGGTTCCATCGTATTCAGCAATTTCACGGGGATGCCTGCAAACTTTGCCGGTTGCACGCACGTGGGGTGCAGTATTTTTGCACCGAAATATGCCAACTCGGCTGCTTCTTCGAAATGCAGATGGCCGACGGGCGAGGTGTTGTCCACATAGCGGGGGTCGTTGTTGTGCATGCCGTCGATATCGGTCCATATCTGGATTTCGTCTGCACCGATTGCAGCCCCGATGAGGGATGCCGTATAGTCGCTTCCGCCACGTTGCAGATTGTCGACTTCACCATAAGCGTTGCGGCAGATGAATCCTTGTGTGATGTAAATTGTCCGCCCTTCATGCTCCTCCAATTGTGTATGGAGTTTCTCGCGGATATACTCCAAGTCGGGTTCGGCATTCTTGTCGGTGCGCATGAATTCGAGGGCAGGCAGGAGACAGGCGTCGACACCTTGTTCCAGCAGGTAGTTGGTCACCATGTTAGTGGAAAGGATTTCACCGATACCTACGATGATTTTCTCTTCGAACATGGTGAAGATGCCTTTAGTGAACGAACGCAGATAGTCGAACTCCTGCTTTATGAAATCCAGTGTGCGACAGCGATATTCCTCCGTCGTATAGAGTTCTGCCACATGACGTTTGTATTTGGTTTCAAGTGCGTTAATTGTTTCGTTCGCACCTTCCGGATTCTTCTTGTACAGATAATCGGCAATTTCGATGAGAGTGTTGGTGGTGCCCGACATGGCGGACAGCACGACTATTTTTTGCTCGCCGTCGTTGATGAGGGCGACAACCTCTTTCATTCTTTGTGGAGAACCGACGGATGTGCCGCCGAATTTCAATACTTTCATCTCTGTGTGGAGTATGTTTAGGTTTATTTATTCTGATTGAGTTTCATTTGCCTCGTAGACGTCGTGAATTTCCGTCAGACGCTTGTCTTTACATTCGAAAACGCGTCCAGGGTACATGTCGAGCATGTGCAGATTGTGGGTCACCATGACGACGGTTGCACCTTGCTCGCAGATTTTGTGCAGCAGAGTGAGCAGTTTGCGACTGGTTTCTGTGTCAAGGTTGGCAGTCGGTTCGTCAGCAAGGATGATGTCAGGACGATTGAGCATGGCACGTGCAATGGCGACGCGTTGTTGTTCTCCTCCCGACAGTTCATTGGGAAATTTGTATCCTTTCGTGGGCATCTCCACCAATGTGAGCACTTCCTCGATGCGTTGGCGGATGTCGGCGTTGTTCTTCCATCCTGTAGCGCGAAGGACGAAACGGAGGTTGTCTTCCACCGTGCGGTCGGTCAGCAATTGGAAGTCTTGAAAGATGATGCCTAATTTCCGACGCAAATGCGGTTGGTGCTTCCGGCGAATATGGCGTAAATCATGATTAAGGATATGCGCATCACCATGCAGAACGGGCAGTTCAGCATACATGGTTTTGAGCAGCGAACTCTTGCCCGAACCGACTTTCCCGATGATATAGACAAATTCTCCGCGACCGATGCTGAATGTCACATCGTGGAGCACTTCCAGTTCTTCTTGGAAGATATTGACGGATTGGTAGGCGATTTGTATCATAACGGCAGTGTGTATGGAT
>JAFLUS010000247.1 GCA_022508685.1 Prevotellaceae bacterium
CGGTCATCGGCATCGGCTATCGCACTCAGGATGCGGCTCGTCCGCCTCGCAAGGCAGTCGGCGACATTGCCCGGTTCTATTGACCAAGTTCGTTAGTTCGTCGGAAGGCTGGCGAGCAAGATGCTGACGACGTCGTCGCGGTCGAGGCTTTTGTATCCGCCTCCGTTGAGGATGGTGGCGTCGGCAATGGCGGGGATGAGGTCGGGCGTGACGCCGAGCGAAGCGATGTCGGTTGCGGCACCGATTTCGCGTATCCATGCTGCCAATGCGTCGATGCCGGCTTCGGCTTGCTGCGTTTCCGAAAGGCCGTCGCAGTGAATGTCCCACACGTTGCGGGCGAAACGGGCGAAGCGCGGCAGTCCGTAGGGCATGATGTGGCGGTAGTAGGCAACGGCGATGCCCGAGAGCGTCATGCCGTGCGTGGCGTCGGTGAGGGCAGAGATGCCTTTGCCAATCATGTGCGGCATCCAGTCTTGCCGCTTCCCTTTTCCAATCAGGGTGTTGAGTGCCCATGTTGCCGACCACATGAGGTTGGAGCGGGCTTCGTAGTCTTTAGGGTCTTTGACGGCGACGCGGCTCGAAGCGATGACGGAGCGCATGAGTCCTTCGGCAAGGTAGTCGGACGTGGAATCGTCGTCGCCGGAGAAGTATTGCTCCATGATGTGGCTGAAGGTGTCGTAGATGCCAGCCGCCAGTTGGTAGGTGGGCAGCGAGAACGTGTAGCGCGGGTTCATGATGGCGAAGCGGGGCATGACGCGGTCGCTGAATGCCTTGGTGAGTTTCATCTTGGCCGCCGTGTTCGTGATGACGCTGCCGCCGTTCATTTCTGACCCCGTGCCCGCCATCGTCAGTACGGCACCCACGGGAATGATGCGTGCGTCGGCAGCGGGGTCGTGCTGCTGCACCCAGAAGTTGTCCCATGCGTCGCCGTCGTACCACGTCGCCACGCTCACGCCTTTGGCATAGTCGATGACCGAGCCGCCACCGACGGCAAGGATGAAGTCGACGTCGTTGCGTCGGGCAACGTCGCAGCCTTCGTGCAGTTTGTCGAGCGTGGGGTTGGGCATGACGCCAGCCAGTTCCACCACTTCTTTCCGGGCATCAGCCAATGCCTTCATGACGTCGTCGTAGATGCCGTTGCGCTTGATTGAACCTCCGCCGTAGACCAGCAGCACTTTCTTGCCGAAGGCTGCGAGGGCAGTAGCGAGGTTGGTCTGTGCGTCGTCGCCGAAATATATCTTCGTCGGGTTGGAATAGATGAAATTTCCTTTCATGTTGGTACGGATTTAGAAGAATGTTACTGCATATTGCAGTGCAAAGGTAGGTATTTTCTTTTGAACACGCACGGGTTTTCCGACCGACTTTTGGTCAAGTGGGGAAATTCGCGTATATTTGCACGACATGACAAACATTCAAAGCACCTCTCCCATGAAACGAACATTCACATTCCTGTTGCTGCTGACACTGACGTTCGGCATGAGCCGTGCGCAGCAATCCGACATTGCCCACTCGCTGCCCGAACTTCATCAGCCGCGCCTCGTCGTCGGTCTCGTCGTCGACCAAATGCGCTGGGACTACCTCACGCGCTATGCCCATCGCTACACCGACGGCGGGTTTGTGCGACTCATGCGCGAAGGATACAACTGCAACCGCACGCAGATTAACTACCTCCCTGCCATTACTGCCGTAGGCCACACCTCCGTCTACACCGGCAGCGTACCCGCGTTCACCGGCATCATCGGCAACTCGTTCTGCATCGACCACCGGCGCACGTACTGCACGACTGACACCACCGTGCGTGCCATTGGTGCCCGCACGACGTCGGGACAGCCCGACCCCACCGCGTGGGCAGGGCAGCACTCGCCCCACAACCTCATGGTGACGACCATGACCGACCAACTGCGTCTTGCCACCAACTTCCGTGCAAAGACCATCGGCATCGCCCTCAAAGACCGTGCCGCCATTCTGCCCGCAGGCCATGCCGCCACGGCAGCCTATTGGCTCGACGCCAACTCCACCGACTTCATCACCAGTTCATACTACATGGACGACCTCCCGCAGTGGGTGAAAGAGTTCAATGCGCAACGGCTGGGCGAGCGCTATGCCGACGAACACCTCGCCATGCGTAACCGCCGCATCAAGGGTGGGCCGTGGCAACTGCTCCACGACGAGACGACCTACGTGCAGAGTGCACCGAAGGGGCAGCCGTGGGAAGGCAGCATCGGCACCAGTCTGAAACTCTCGCCGTGGGGAATGACCTACACCATCGACATGGCATGCGCAGCCATTGCCGGCGAAGGGCTCGGACACAATCCCGACGGCGTGCCCGACTTCCTTGCCGTCAGCATCTCCTCCACCGACATGATAGGCCATGCCGTTTCGCCCAATTCCATTTGGATGGAGGACACCTACCTGAGGCTCGACCTCGAAGTGGAACGTCTGCTCAACTATCTCGACACGCACGTCGGTCGGGGCAACTACCTGTTCTTCCTCACTGCCGACCACGCCGGCGCCCACAATCCGCATTTCCGTCGCGACCGCCGCATTCCGGGCGACACGTGGAAAGGCGACCACGTTGCCGACTCGCTCTGCCGCGACCTCCAGTCGGCCTTCCCCTCGCTGCCCGCCCGTGCAGCCACTATCGACAACATGCAAGTGCATTTTGCCGACGCCACACGTGCCGACGCCCGCTTTGCCGACATCATGCAGTTCACGCTCCAATGGCTCAGCCACCATGCCGACGTCGCCTACGCCTTTCCCGCTGACCGCGTGCCCGACTGCGTGCCCGAGCCCGTCCGCACCTACGCCGTCAACGGCTATTGCCCACGCCGCAGTGGCGACATCCAACTCATCTACCGCTCCGGACTGACCGAAGACTATGCCCGCGTAGCCGACATGCGCAAGCCGGGCTACGTCTATCGCGGCACCACCCACGAAGTGTGGAGTCCCGACGATACCCACATTCCCCTCATCTTCTTCGGCTGGAACGTGCCCCATGGTTGGGACAACCGCACCCACTACATCACCGACATCGCTGCCACCGTCACTGCCCTGCTCAACATTCAGCAGCCTAACGCCTGTGTCGGCAATGCCATTGATTTCCGCTGAAAAATTCCATTATCGGTATGCGCACGTCATCGGCTAAAAAAGGTGATGCGTAACCCGTTTCAGGCGTGCGCATAAACGTGAACACGCTTATGCATACGCCTCAGAACGCTTATGCGCACGCCTGAAAACGTTTATGCGCACGC
>JAFLUS010000248.1 GCA_022508685.1 Prevotellaceae bacterium
TCATTTCAATTTAGAGTGCACTCCAGATGCAACGAAAGTGCACTCCAAATTGCATAAAAGTGGAATATGGTATAGGCGATTGTGAATCAGCGACTTATAGTGTATACGCCTCAAAGGAGCGTTAGTTGCGAATTTCGCAACTAAAAAATGGTGTGGCTGCTTGCCTGAAGTGCCTCGCGCGCGCGTGTATATATATAGGTATGTGGCAGGTATGTGTGGCGAAGGAGGGCGGCAGTCGGTGAAAATGGGAATGGGGCAGCCACATCGGCGGCGGAAGGAGGAGAAAAGGCAGGAAAGTGGGCGGAAAAATGGAGCATTTATGTTAAATAAACTTAAAATTATGGGATTTTGGCGAAAAGCGGAGGATGGGCATGAAAAAATAGCGTAAAAAAAGATGTTGTTTGGCAGAAAAACCGTAACTTTGCACCCGCTTTTTGGACTATTGTGTCCGCTTGACCGCTTTCTGATGGCGGGACGGCGGAGATGGAGACGAATGCGGCCAACAGTTGAAGTGTAGTGAATGCACGGAAGATTAGGCGCAGTAAGTTGGTAAAAACAGAGGTTTACGACCAAACTGAAGTCTCGCTCCATAAGACACGGGAAGCACCCTCCGGTTAGGCAGGAGGCAATGCGGGTCCCGACGAAACTTTGCAACAAATAAAAATAATCATAACAAAAAATTAAACAAAATGCCTACTATTCAGCAATTAGTAAGAAAAGGAAGAAAGGTGCTGGTAGACAAGAGCAAGAGCCCTGCATTGGATTCATGCCCACAGCGTCGCGGAGTATGCGTGCGCGTCTACACAACGACACCGAAGAAGCCGAACTCGGCAATGAGAAAAGTGGCGCGTGTGCGTCTGACCAACAAAAAGGAAGTGAACTCCTACATTCCGGGAGAAGGACACAACTTGCAGGAGCACAGCATCGTGCTGGTTCGTGGCGGACGTGTGAAGGACCTCCCCGGTGTACGTTACCACATCATTCGCGGTGCGCTCGATACCGCCGGAGTGGCAAGCCGTACACAACGTCGTTCGAAGTACGGAGCAAAGCGTCCTAAAGCAAAGAAATAAGGACTGAGCCGCGCTGACGACAGTATTCCTTTTTGTCTTACACACGAAGAAGCAAAAAAGTTTTTAACAGAAACATTTGGTTTGTTGGAACGCTAATTAAGAATGGTTGAGTAAATGTTCCGGAGGGAACGTTGAAGACACGCCGAAAGGCGACAAAACTGGCAACCACACAGACTAAACCAAAAAAGTAAACAAACAAATGAGAAAAGCAAAACCAAAGAAACGCGTGATCCTTCCGGATCCGGTTTATGGCGACGTGAAGGTTACTAAATTCGTAAATAACCTGATGTACGACGGCAAGAAAAGCATTGCCTACGCTATTTTCTACAACGCTCTCGGTATCGTTGAGAACAAAATGAAGAACGAAGAAAAGTCTTCGCTCGAAATTTGGAAGAAGGCGCTCGACAACATCACTCCGCAGGTGGAGGTGAAGAGCCGTCGTATCGGTGGTGCTACATTCCAAGTGCCGACCGAAATCCGTCCGGACCGCAAGGAGGCCATCTCGATGAAGAACATGATTTCGTTTGCACGCAAGCGCTCGGGCAAGAGCATGGCAGAAAAACTGTCGGCTGAAATCATGGACGCCTTCAATCAGCAGGGCGGTGCCTTCAAGCGTAAAGAGGATATGCACCGTATGGCTGAGGCTAACCGCGCATTTGCTCACTTCAGATTCTAATCAGATGTGCGAAGGAATCTGACAATAAGATGTGATATAAATAGGACAAGGTAAATAAGATCAAGGAATAAAGATTTATGGCAAAACGTGATTTGCATTTGACGCGCAACATCGGTATCATGGCGCACATCGACGCCGGTAAGACGACCACTTCGGAGCGTATCCTGTTCTACACGGGTAAGACGCACAAGATTGGTGAAGTGCACGATGGTGCTGCAACAATGGACTGGATGGCACAGGAGCAGGAACGTGGTATCACCATTACTTCTGCTGCAACGACATGTTTCTGGAGTTATGCAGGCGACAAATATCAAATTAACCTGATTGACACTCCGGGACACGTGGATTTCACAGCCGAAGTAGAACGCTCGCTCCGCGTGCTCGACGGTGCCGTGGCAACATATTGCGCCGTTGGTGGCGTGCAGCCCCAGTCGGAAACCGTGTGGCGTCAGGCAGACAAATATAATGTTCCGCGTATCGGATACGTGAACAAGATGGACCGTAGCGGTGCAGACTTCTACGAAGTTGTCCGCCAGATGAAGGATGTGCTCGGTGCCAAGGCCGTACCGGTGGTTATCCCTATCGGTGCTGAAGAAAAGTTCAAGGGCATCGTCGACCTGATTAAGATGAAGGCCATCCTGTGGCACGACGAGACGATGGGCGCAGAATACTCTGTTGAAGAAATTCCGGCTGACCTCCTGTCTGAAGCCGAGGAATGGCGCAGCAACATGCTCGAAGCCGTAGCAGAGTATGACGACGCATTGATGGAGAAGTTCTTTGACGATCCTTCAACCATCACGGAAGAGGAAATCCTCCGTGCACTCCGTGCGGCTACCGTCAAGATGGAGATTACACCGATGCTCTGCGGTTCGTCGTTCAAGAACAAGGGCGTACAGACGCTCCTCGACTATGTGTGCGCATTCCTGCCTTCACCGGTAGACACGCCCAACGTAGTGGGTACGAACCCCAACACGAAGGAAGAAGAAGACCGCAAGCCCGATGAAGATGACAAGACTTCGGCATTGGCATTCAAGATTGCCACTGACCCGTATGTAGGTCGTCTGACTTTCATCCGCGTATATTCCGGTAAGGTTTCTGCAGGTTCATACGTATACAACACCCGTTCGGGCAAGAAAGAACGTGTGAGCCGTCTGTTCCAGATGCACTCCAACCACCAGAATCCGGTGGAAGAGATTAGCGCAGGTGACATCGGTGCTGTCGTAGGTTTGAAAGATATCCACACGGGTGATACGCTTTGCGACGAAGACGCACCCATCGTTCTCGAATCGATGGACTTCCCCGATCCCGTGATTGGTATCGCCGTAGAACCCAAAACTCAGAAAGACCTCGACAAACTTTCTAATGGTCTGGCTAAGTTGGCAGAAGAAGACCCGACGTTCACTGTGCATACAGACGAGCAGAGCGGTCAGACTGTCATCTCGGGTATGGGTGAGTTGCACCTCGACATCATCATCGACCGTCTGAAGCGCG
>JAFLUS010000249.1 GCA_022508685.1 Prevotellaceae bacterium
CAGAACGGCAAGAAAATTCTTGTCAAGTAAAACCTTTCAGACGATATAACGCAAACGGGGAACGACACAAGTCGTTCCCCGTTTGCGTATGTTTGACTCCTAAATCTCGTCAATACTGACGATGCCGTGGGTGACGGCGTAGATAGTGAGGGCAGAGACGGAGTGAAGATGCAGTTTGTTGCAAATGTTCTTGCGGTGCGAGACGACCGTGGGGAGGGAGATGCAGAGTTGGTTGGCGATTTCCTTGTTAATCAGTCCGCGGACGACCAATGCCAAGACTTCGGCTTCGCGTTTGCTGATGGCTATCGTGGGACCGATGACGTCGTCTTCAGACATTCCCGAATGGTGAAATCCCTGTCCGTGCGGATTGCCGTGTCCGTGTTGGTGGAGTTGCAGCAATGCCTTGACGAGTTGCGGTTCGGGTTGTGCGGTGTTGAGTGTGACGAAGTGGGCGAACTGGGCACTCGCCATCGGTTGTGCCGTCAGCACGATGGTCTGACGCGGACGTTGCAGGAAGAAGTCGGAATGTTGCAGCAGCAGTTGTGCTGATACAAAGTAGTGGAAAAAGGGTGTTTCGGCTTCTTCGGCGCACAATTCCTCGACGGAGGCAAACACGCTGACGTCGACCATGGGGATGATGCCGCTGATGACGGACTTCAACCCCATGGCCTCGAGCGTGTTGCGGTCGATGATGGCTATGCGCGGAATCATTTTCCGTTATTCTGTTTCTGCTGCTTCGGTGGTGTCGTCGATGTCTTTTCCCGCGATTTTTGCCATGATTTTGGCTTCGAGTTCTTCAGCCAGTTCGGGGTTGTCTTCCATCAACTTCTTTGTGGCATCGCGTCCTTGTGCCAGTTTCTGTCCGTCGTAGGAGAACCAACTGCCGCTCTTCTTGATGATGCCGAGGTCGACGCCGAGGTCGACAATTTCGCCACTGCGCGAGATGCCTTCGCCAAACATGATGTCGAATTCGGCTTTGCGGAATGGGGGAGCCACTTTGTTCTTCACCACTTTCACCTTCACAAGGTTACCGAGCACGGTGTCGCCGTCCTTGATGGCGGTTGACTTGCGGATGTCGAGGCGAACGGATGCATAGAATTTCAGCGCATTTCCGCCGGTGGTGGTTTCGGGGTTGCCAAACATGATGCCAATTTTCTCGCGCAACTGGTTGATGAAGATGCACGTGGTGTTGGTCTTGCTGATGCTCGACGTGAGTTTGCGCAGGGCTTGGCTCATCAGTCGGGCGTGCAGACCGACTTTGTTGTCACCCATTTCACCTTCGATTTCGCCTTTTGGCGTGAGGGCAGCCACCGAGTCGATGACGATGATGTCGATGGCAGACGAACGGATGAGTTGGTCGGCAATTTCGAGGGCTTGTTCGCCGTTGTCGGGTTGCGAAATGAGCAGGTTGCTGATGTCTACGCCCAATTTCTGCGCATAGAAGCGGTCGAAGGCGTGTTCGGCATCGATGAACGCCGCAATGCCGCCTTGCTTCTGTGCTTCGGCAATGGCGTGAATTGCCAGCGTGGTCTTACCAGACGATTCGGGACCATAGATTTCAATGATGCGTCCTTTGGGGTATCCGCCCACACCGAGTGCGGCGTTGAGCCCGATGGAACCGGTGGGGATGACGTCGACGTCTTCCACGCGGTCGTCGCCCATCTTCATGATGGAGCCGTGTCCGAAGTTCTTTTCTATTTTATCCATCGCAGCCTGCAACGCCTTGAGTTTCTCGCTGTTGGGATTGGCTGCTGCCGTTGTTTCTTTAGCCATAGTTGTATGTTTGATTGTAATTTAAGGAGTAAATAGGGTGGATGTTTACAATTCCAAGTCGCCGTCGAACTCTTCGTGCCACGGCAGACCCTGAACGTTGAGTTGCTCCATGAAGGGGTCGGGGTCGAACTCTTCCACGTTCCACACGCCGGGCTTCTTCCAAATGCCTTTCAGGAACATCATGGCACCAATCATGGCGGGTACACCCGTGGTGTAACTTACGCCCTGCATGCCTGTTTCCTTGTAGGCAGCCTCGTGCGAGCAGTTGTTGTAGACGTAGTAAGTGCGTTCCTTTCCGTCCTTCAGTCCGCGAATGCGGCAACCGATGGATGTTTCGCCGTCGTAGTTTTCGCCAAGGTCCTGCGGGTTGGGCAGCACGGCTTTGAGGAATTGCAGCGGTACAATCTTCACCTTCACGTTCTTGCCCGTTCCGTCGGCAAGCGGTGCTTCGTATTCAATCTCGTCGATGCGACTCATGCCGAGATTCTGAATCACGTCGAGGTAGGTGAGATACTGCTGTCCGAACGTCATCCAGAAACGGGCGCGACGGATGGTGGGATAGTTCTTCACGAGAGACTCCAGTTCTTCATGGTGCAGGAGGTAGGACTCACGTGGACCGATGTTGGGGTAGGTAAGCGGTTGGTGGATTTCCAGCGGCTCTGTTTCACGCCATTCGCCATCTTCGTAGTACAGACCCTTCTGCGTGATTTCGCGGATGTTGATTTCGGGGTTGAAATTAGTAGCAAACGCCTTGTGGTGGTTGCCGGCATTGCAGTCCACGATGTCGAGATATTGTATTTCGTCGAAATGGTGCTTGGCGGCGTATGCCGTATAGATGCCACTCACGCCCGGGTCGAATCCGCAACCGAGGATGGCCGTTAAGCCCGCCTGTTCGAAGCGGTCCTTGAATGCCCATTGCCATGAATACTCAAAGTGGGCTTCGTCGCGAGGCTCGTAGTTCGCCGTGTCGAGATAGTTGACACCGGCTTGCAGACATGCCTCCATGATGGTGAGGTCTTGATAGGGGAGAGCAAGGTTCATCACGATTTCGGGCTGAAATTCGCGCAGCAACGCAACGAGTTCTTCCACGTTGTCGGCATCGACTTTAGCCGTGCTGAACGTCGGCATCGGTTTGCCCGCATACGCCTGCTCAATGCTGTGCACCAGTCTGACACACTTCTCGCGGGTGCGGCTTGCAATCATTACTTCGGTGAATACATCCGGATTCTGCGCCACTTTGTGAGCGGCAACCGATGCCACTCCGCCTGCGCCGATAATCATTACTTTTCCCATTTCAGAGCAAATATTTACAGAGTTGTTCAGAATGATTTTAGTTTTCAGCACAAAGGTAGGCAAACTTCGCTAAATCTGCAAATTTGGCACTAAAAATACGTCG
>JAFLUS010000025.1:0-6258 GCA_022508685.1 Prevotellaceae bacterium
GAAAATACCCTTGCTTGCGGAGGTGGCAAGCAAGGGTAGGAATGTGGTGGACAGATGTGTTCAGATGAGGCGTTCGCTGTATGCGTCGTTGATGATGTTGAGGGCGTTGAGCGAACGGGGGAAACCAATCCATGGGAGCATGGCGGTGACGGCTGCGACCATTTCTTTCTTGGTGATGTGGGTGTTCTTGCAACCAATGGCGTGGGTGCGGAGGCGGTCGTCGCATCCGCCGAGGGCGGCGAGCATGCAGAAGGTGATGAGTTCGCGGTGCTGGAGGTCGATGCCGTTGCGGGTGTAGAACTGCCCGAAGCAGTAGCCTTCCATGAAACGGACGATGTGCTCTTGTCCTTTGGGCGACGTTTCCTTCATGTTCTCGGCATTGCCTTCGCCCCAGAGGGCGTCTATCATTTGGCGGCCTTTCTCGTGCTTGTCCTCTTCGGTGGTGGTGGCTTGGTCGTCGAGCGGAAGACGGATGTCGTTGTTGTCGAACACTTCGTTCATGGTGAGAAGGAAGTCGATGACGCGCGAGAATCCGAGGAAGGGTACGGCTTGGTAGACGATTTCACGAATTTCGCGTGGCTTGACGCCGACGTTGAGTGCTGCGTCTACATGGATGCGGAACTCGGTCAGTGCGTTGCATCCGATGGTGGATGCGAGGATGCACATGATGCGTGTCTTCTCGATGACGGTGCCGTCGGCAACTTCCAATGTGTCGTCGAAGGCGAAATTGTCGAAGATGGCTGTGAGTTCGGGGTCACTCTTGAGGGTGTTCACCGAATTGCGTGACGAGAATAGTTTCTTGATTTCTTTGTGTGCTCTTTCGCTGATTTTTATCTTTTTCATGGCTGATGTTTTTTATTCTCAGTTGCAAATATACGGAAAAAATCATCATGTGGGAAAATTCTGCCATTTTTTTTGATTTTTTTAATTTTTTATCCTCGTTTCCTTTCCTTTTATTATATATGGGCGGTGGCGTAGTGGAATTTCCTTGGTAAGGAATTTTGCAAAAAATGTAATATTCATTTTGTTTTGTGCGCGTTTATCCGTAACTTCGCGGCATAAATGTATTCTGAATAGGGAAATAAGGTAAAAGATGAAAGGAACGGTTGTGAAGTTTACGAAGATGCATGGATGTGGCAATGACTACATTTATGTGTATGAACCTCATCTCCCGATGTTCAATCCTGTCGATGCTGCCATACGCTGGAGCCGTTTCCACACGGGGATTGGTTCTGACGGACTGATTCTGATAGGGAAGAGCGACGTTGCCGATTTTTCCATGCGGATATTCAACAGCGATGGTTCGGAAGCCATGATGTGTGGCAACGGCATCCGCTGTGTGGGTAAGTTTGTACGCGATTTTCATCTGACGGAGGCTTCGACGGTGACTGTCGCTACGCGGAGCGGAGTCAAGACGCTGCGGCTGTTCGAAAATGAGCAGGGCGAAGTGACGAGTGCGGAAGTCGATATGGGTGCTCCCGTCATGGAGAATGTGGCGCAACTGAATACGCCGACGGGTGGTCTGCTGCGCGGACAACTGCCTGCTGCCGACTCTTCGCTGCCAACTTGCGTGGGTACGTTCGTATCGATGGGCAATCCCCATTTCGTGATGTTTGTCGACGATGTGGACGACGTGGATGTGGCGGCCATAGGTCGTCTGTTGGAACATCATCCGATATTTCCCGAAGGTTGTAATATAGAATTTGCGCAACTGCGTTCTGACGGAAGCATCCGCATGAGGGTGTGGGAACGTGGTAGCGGCATCACGATGGCGTGTGGCACGGGTGCATGTGCCACGGCTGTGGCTGCCATTCTCGAAGGGAGGGTGGGGCGCTTGCAGGATGTCATCGTGGAGATGGACGGAGGAACGCTTTCCGTCCGTTGGGATGAAACCGATGAGCATGTCTACATGACAGGTCCTGCCGTCCATGTGTACGATGGCGAAATAAGTATTTGAAAACTGAAAACAGCAGAATATGGCTTCAAAATTGAGATTCAAGGTAGTGGACGATGCCTTCAAGAAACGTCCGGTAGTGGTTACTGCACCTGCGGAACGTCCGTCGGCGTATTTTGGCAAGTATGTATTTACACGGCAAAAGATGTTCAAGTATTTGCCGACGAAAGTATATCGCGAATTGTGCGATGTCATTGACAACGGCGCACCGCTCAACCTCGCCATTGCCGATGCCGTGGCTGAAGGTATGAAGCAGTGGGCTATGGAATTGGGTGCGACGCACTACACTCACTGGTTCCAGCCGCTGACGGAAGGTACGGCGGAGAAGCACGACGGATTCGTAGAACACGACGGAAAAGGCGGAATGGTGGAAGAATTTGAAGGCAAACTGCTGGTGCAGCAGGAACCCGATGCCAGTTCGTTCCCCAACGGTGGTATCCGCAGTACGTTTGAGGCTCGTGGCTACTCGGCTTGGGACCCCACTTCGCCCGTCTTTGTCATTGGCGACACGCTGATGATTCCTACGGTGTTCATTTCCTACACGGGTGAGGCTCTCGACTTCAAAGCACCTTTGAAGAAAGCCCTTTATGCCATCGACAAGGCTGCAACGGCTGTTTGTCGCTACTTCTATCCCGACGTGAAGAAAGTCAACAGCAATTTAGGTTGGGAACAAGAGTATTTCCTCGTTGACGAATCGCTCTACACCGCTCGTCCCGACTTGATGATGACGGGACGCACGCTGATGGGACACGATGCTGCCAAAAATCAGCAAATGGACGACCACTATTTCGGTTCCATTCCTGCACGTGTGGAGAATTTCATGCGCGACATCGAAATTCAAGCCCTCGAACTGGGTATTCCCTGCAAGACACGCCACAACGAGGTGGCGCCAAACCAGTTTGAGTTGGCTCCCATTTACGAAGAAACCAACCTTGCCGTCGACCACAATATGTTGATGATGGCTATCATGAAGCGCGTAGCCCGCAAACACGGGTTCCGCTGCCTGCTTCACGAAAAGCCGTTCAAGGGCATCAACGGCAGCGGTAAGCACAACAACTGGAGCCTTGTGACAGATACCGGCGTGCTGCTCCATGCACCCGGAAAGACGCCAATGGAGAACTTGCGTTTCGTCACCTTCATCGTCGAGACGCTGAAAGCCGTTTACGACCATAACGGATTGCTCAAAGCCGCCATTATGTCTGCGACCAATGCGCATCGATTGGGTGCCAACGAAGCCCCGCCTGCCATTATTTCTTCATTCTTGGGACGCACTGTCAGCGATTTGCTCGACCATGTGGAAAACTCGAGCGATGACGAAATCCTGAGTGTGGCAGGCAAGACGGTCATGCACCTCGACATTCCCTCCATTCCCGAATTGCTCATCGACAACACCGACCGCAACCGCACGAGTCCGTTTGCATTTACCGGCAATCGCTTTGAATTCCGTGCCGTCGGTAGCGAAGCCAACTGCGCTTGCGCCATGCTCACGCTCAACACGGCTGTGGCAGAAGCCCTCACATCGTTCCACCAACGCGTGGAAGCATTGATTGCCAAGGGCGAAGCCAAGGAAAGCGCCATTCTCAAGGTTGTCCGCGAAGACATTCGTTATATTCGTCCTATCCGTTTCGACGGCAATGGTTATAGCGACGAGTGGAAAGAGGAAGCAGCCAAACGTGGGCTCGATTGCGAAACTTCCTGTCCGCTCATCTACGACCGCTATCTCGATGAAGCGAGTGTGCAAATGTTCGAAAGTCAGAAAGTGATGACGCGACTCGAACTCAAAGCACGCAACGAAATCAAGTGGGAAACCTACACGAAGAAAATCCAAATCGAGGCACGTATCTTCGGTGACCTCTGTCTGAACCACATCATTCCAGTGGTGACGAAATATCAGTCCGTCCTCATCGACAACGTGCATAAACTCAAAGAGATTTTCCCTGCTGAGAAAGCCGCCCGAATTTCTGCGAACAACCTGACGTTGATAGAAGAAATTTCAGAGCACGAGCAGTTCATCATTGAGTATGTGCGTCGCCTGATAGATGCCCGACGGATTGCCAATCGCATTGAGAGCGAACGCGAACGTGCCATTTCCTATCACGACAACGTCGCACCGCTCATCGAAGAAATTCGTTATCACGTCGATAAACTCGAACAAATCGTTGACGACGAACTGTGGCCATTGCCGAAATATCGCGAACTCCTTTTCATCAATTAACGTATTCCAACACGACCTTTCGACCATGAACCGCCCCCGCCGCCCATACGCGTTGCTCGCCTTTGCCATGTTGTTCATGCTGACTTGCATTGTGCAACCCGCTGAAGCAAAGAAACGCAAGACAAAATACGAGCAGAAACGGGCTACTTCCGCTGTCATCCCGACTATCGAACCCGATGGCGTCAGTCAGCGGTCCAAGCCCGACACCCATCCGCATACGCTTGCAGCCCCCATGTTTGCAGGGTTGAACAATCGCCCTGTGCGGGTATCTAATGATGGACGTCCTTCCCCCAATCGTGGCATCACCGGTATTGACGTCAGCCACTATCAAGGGCAAATCAACTGGGCTGAGGTGGCGCGCGACCCGCAAGTGCAGTATGTATTCCTCAAGATGACAGAAGGCAACTCAATGGTGGATAACACCTACGCCTACAATCTTCGCGAGGCACGTCGGCATGGTCTGAAAGTCGGAGTCTACCATTTCTTCCGTGCCAACGTCACTGCTGAAGCCCAATTCCGCAATTTCATGAGTGTGTATCGGAAGCAAGACCAAGACCTGCTGCCTTTCGTCGATGTCGAACTTTCCAACGGCGTGTCCGACCACGTCTTTGTGTCGCGTCTGCGCGAGTTGCTCGAACTCATCACGAAAGCCATCGGTCGACGTCCTGTCATCTATACAGGTAAACATTATTATCAGAAGTATCTGAATACCGACTATTTCCGGCAATACCAATATTTCATCGCCAGTTACACCGCCCAACCTCCCATGCTTGCCAACAACGACGACTATACCATTTGGCAATACAGCAGCAAGGGACGCGTTCGCGGCATTCGTGGCGATGTCGACATGAGTTGCTTCATGGGTAAGCACGTGTTGAAAGAAATTATGTTTTAAGTAAGCATTGGGGAGAGCACGTAGCAATATGCTCTCCCTTTTTATATTTGTTTTATCCCTTCATGACCATGTTTTTCCTTCGCTTCTTCCTATTGCTTTTGGTGACGACAATCATGTCGACCGCCAAAGCGCAAGACGCAGTCTTTATACCTGCTGACTCTGTTCGCGTCACTCGTTTGTTGCAACAATGCAAGACTGATGCTCCCGCATCACCCATGCTGTGGTTCGGACGCCAATTCGTTGGAACACCCTACGAAGCCCATACACTTGAAGTCGGTGATACCGAACGGCTCATCGTTCGTCTGCAAAGTTTCGATTGTCTTACGTTCGTCGAAACCGTTCTTGCCCTATCTCTTTGTCATGTCAATGACCAACGAACGTTTGCCGATTTCTGCCGTTATCTGCAGCAGATACGCTATCGCAATGGAATCATCGACGGCTACACCTCACGCCTGCACTACTTCACGTGGTGGGCTGACGAGAATGTCCGGCACAACTTCATCGTTGATGCAGCCGACTCTACAGGCACAACCCGTTCTGCCTTTACTGCGATGCAGACCTTGCGCCTTAACTATATGTCAACCCATCCCCAATCCTATATCCATTTGAACGGACATCCCGAACGCATCAATGCTATTCGGCAAATGGAACGTCGCTACGACAACACCCGATGGGCATATATTCCCAAATCGCGGCTTAATGCCACAGCGCGTGAACTGCATGAAATTCGTACCGGCGACATCATTTCGCTCATCACCTCTCGGCAAGGACTCGACAATAGTCACGTCGGCATTGCCTATTGGCAGAACGGCCGCCTTCATCTGCTCCATGCATCATCTGTCCGCCACCGCGTCATTCTTGATACCGAAACGCTGTACGATTATTGCCGTCGGCAATCTTCGTTGCTCGGTGTACGCGTCTACAGACTGAAACGATAATGACAGCCGTATGCCGGTTTAGCTTGTCGGGAGTGGCGATGTACCTGCGTTTTCCTGTTTGCTATTTGTAGTCCTTTTTGGGTGTACGCCCACAGAGGCGGAGGAAGTCGCAGTATTTGCACGCATCGGAAGTAGCAGGGGCTTGTTCGAACGGCTTGTCGGGATTGACGATGTCGGCAATGGTGTTCAGCAGGTGTTCGTGAAACTCTTGCTTGCATTGGGAAGCAAAATCGGTGATGTCGATTGGGCTGTTACC
>JAFLUS010000025.1:6358-12487 GCA_022508685.1 Prevotellaceae bacterium
GGGTCTTTTTGACGTACATGAGTGCCGGAGTGATGGCTTGACCGGCGAGGTCGGTGTAGGAAGAATCGTCAGCAATGAGGTCGGTAAATACGTCGGCGTAGTAGAAAGTTTGCAGGATGTGTTCGGCACGATTGGAATTCTGCGGGTTGAAAAGGTCGTTGATATTCTTAGCCTCTTTGGGCTTCGTGCTGGTTTTGTAGTCAACGATGCGCAGATACTCATTTCCGTCTTTGGTGGTGATGCGGTCCACGCGGTCGATGAATCCTTTTAACTTAATCTGCGTACCGGATGGCAGCGTGATGATTTTTTCGATGTACTGTTCGACGTAGAGGATAGTGAGCGGGCACAGATCGGCATCGTATTCCAATTGGTTCTGTACATACTTAATGATGACTTCGCGATTGAGTTTCTGCAAACCATTGTATTGTGAGGTTTGGTTGAGTTTGTCCGTAGGCAAGTGGAACAGATGCTTGTTAAATGCGCGGTCGACGATGTCGGCAATCCTTTTTCGGTTCTCCGCGAGGCCGCAGAGGTCCTGCTTCTGAATCGGTTGCTTGAGAGTGAATTCATTTGTATAGATGTCCTGCATGCAATCGTGAAAGATTGTCCCGAAAACATCGTTGCCGACGCCATCGGTGATTTCTTTCTCAGGCTTCAGGTTGGCGATATACTGCAGATAGTATTTCAGCGGACAGTTCAGGTAGGTGTTGAGGGCTGAAGGCGAAATTCCTATCGGTTGCTTCCGAGCCGACACGGCGTAGGGAGCGAGTTCCGTCGTTGAGGCCGGCGATGTGGAAAGTGGCGAAGTGAGGTGGTATTGGCGTATTCCGCAGCCGATGTCGTGACGAATCAGCAGTTGCATCATGAAGCGCGACATTTCGTTGTGCGAAGTGCCTTCGGTATTGTTGTTGTAGAGCAGCGTGATGTTTTCGGCACGTTGCAGCAGTCGGTAGAAGTAGTAGGCGTAGAGGTTGGTCTGCCTTTCGACGGTCGTCATGCCGTAGGCGGCACGCAGGTTGTAGGGGATGAACGAGGCGTTCCGCAGCGGTTTGGGCAGATTGCCTTCGTTCGTGCTGAGCATGATGAGGTTGCGGAAGTCGAGGTTGCGCGTTTCGAGCAGACCCATTACCTGCAGTCCGACGGCAGGTTCTCCGTGGAAGGGGATAGAACGTGTCTTGATTAACCGGTTGAGCAATCGGAACAGCGTTTCGCGGGTGATGCAGAGCAGTCCGGTCTTGTAGAGGTCGTTCAGTCGGTTGAGTATGGTGTAGGTGTTGAAGATTGCCTCCACGTAGAGTTGCTTGTCGAAGTCCGTCGGCGAGGCGTTGGTGTAACTGCGGCCGATGCTTTCCACAATGTTTTTCAGGTAGTCAAGCAGCGCACCCGTGTCTTCATGGTGTTGGAAGAGGAGCGTCAGGAACTCGTCCTTCTGTATCAGCGACGGCGTTGCGTAGGCTGTCTGTTGCTTGAGTATTTCTTTGGTGATGCCGGGAGCGGTTTGAGGCGACATGCGCAGCGTGTAAGGGTGACGCAGCAGGTTGAGCACTGGGTTGGTGCGCCATGTGTCAGCCTCCGGATGCTTATTGTCGTGCTTCACGTTGGCATGGAGTTGGAAGTCTGCCAGCAGGTGCAACAGGGTGTTGACGGGTGTCTGCTGCAGCGGAAATCCCATGGTGACGTTGAGCAGCATGTCTTCGGGTGCGGAGTGGAGCATGGGTTGCAGCAGCGTTTCGTTGCAGAGTACGACGGCTGTCTGGTTGAGCGGTGCTTTCTCGATGTCCTTGCGGTTCGATTGTAGCCATTGTCCGGCGTAGCGTGCCTGTGCGTTCTCTGTGGCGGAACTGACGAAGGTGATGCTCTTGGGTGCCGACAGGTTGTCGTAGCAAGGGTGGTCGGTCGGGATAGCCGTGCCAAATCGTTGGATGTTGTCGCGGATGAATTGCCCGACGGGTTCATTGTCGGCAAGGTAGGTGTGGTCGAAATCCCAGTAGAAGAATGTCTGTTCGGCCTCTTTCTTGATGTGGCTGAACAGTGCCTGCTCGGTGGGAGTGAGCACGTTGAAGCCGACGAATGCGTACTGCCGGCTGCCGTTCTGCGGAAGCGGAGGCAGCGTTTCGGCCACGTCGCGTTTCAGCATGCCTTCGTATGCCAGTCCCTGCTGTCGCAGTTCCGTGCGGAAGGCTTCGTAGATAGGGTACAGGAGGTTCCAGACGGAGAGGAAGCGCTGCTTCAGTTCGGTCTGCCGTTTTGGGTCAAAGTTTTCGAAGAACGTCTGGATGGCATCGATTTGCTGTTCCGACAGAAAGTCGAGGTCATTGAGTGCATTCAGTTCTTCGATGTTGCGGAAAAGTTTGTCGGCTCGCGCCATGTTGTTGTCGATGTCCTCAAAGTCAGACAACATCAGTTCGCCCCAATTGTAGAAGCGGTCAAGCGGTTCTTCGTCGGCTGTGCGTTGGCTGATTTTCAGGTATATGGGGTAGAGCAGGCCAATCAGGTGAATGGGGTCGTCGGGAGTGAGTCCCGACATCTTGCGGAACAGTTCGCTGATGGTGGTGTATCGCGGTGTCCATACCGGTCGTTGCGCCAGTTGGGCAAGGTGTTGGCTGAAGAACATTCCTGCGCGTTTGTTGGGAAATACGATGGTCAGGTGTTCCATGTGTCCGTCGAGCCGTTCGTATAGGTCTTGTGCTACGGTCTGTAGAAAAGTGGTCATGGTTGTATGTGTTGAAAGTATGTGTGCGATTGGGTTTTGTATCAGATTTTCACGATGTTCTGTTGGCGGATGTACCACAGATAGCCTTCGACGTTGGTGTAGCCCATCTGCGTCAGCAGGTCGACATATCGGCATACCTGTTTGGCGTGGTCAGACGACGGCTTTCCGGTCTTGTAGTCAATGACGATGGTGCGTGTGCCGTCGGTGATGACGCGGTCGGGGCGGCATTCCTGCATCGTTCCCTCTTTGTCGGTCGTGAGGATGCTGCATTCGTTCATCGCCTCCCAATGCGGGTCGAACCATTCGCGCGCACCCTCCGTCTGGAATGCTAGTTCCACCATTCGTTCCACTTCGTTGCGCACTTCGTCCGATGGGAACAATCCCTCCTGTTGCATCTGTCGCAATGCCTGTTCCGCTTCGTCGGGGCTGTTGATTTGTGAGAGCAGATAGTGGAAGAGTTGCCCTTGCTGCAGATAGGTGTTCGGGTCGTCCGCTTCGTTGTCTGCCTGTGCCACGAATTGTCGGGACTTGTTCGACTGCCGGAATGCGGGCATGGCGGAATTGGAGGTCAGTGTCACCATCATCGGTTCGGGCGCACGTTGCAGCACGTTCTCCGTCTGCGTCTGTCTGCGTGTCTGGCTGGGCACGAGCGTGCCTTCGGTGTATTCCGTCCCGACGGCTTCGGTCAGGAGGAACGACACAAGGCTATCCTTTCCGGCTTTGCCGGACATCACAATCAGGTTCTGCCTTGCGCGGGTGAACGCCACATAGAGCAGGTTGAGGTTGTCGACGTAGTTCTTCAGCAGTTCGTCGGCATAGGCATCGGTCAATATGGACTTTCCCAAGTCGCTGTATTCGAGAGGCACGAGCGGGAGTTCCGTGAATGGTTCTTCCGTTGGCGGGCACCACAGCAGATTGTCGTTCCTTCCGTCCAACCTCCATTCGCAGAACGGTACGATGACGGTATGGAATTCCAGTCCCTTCGATTTGTGAATGGTCATCACCTGCACGCCTTCGCTCTCGGCATTCGGTATCGTCTTTGTGTGCAGCGTTTCGTCCCAATAGGTGAGGAAGGCAGTCAGCGTGTTGGCAGTCGTGTCCGTCCACTCCGTCAGTTTGTCGAAGAAGGTGAAGAGGTAGGCAGCCTCGCCGTCGAACCGCTTGAGGGAGAACATGTCGAACAGTCGCTCTGCCAGTTCGTAGAGCGGCAGCATCGTCAGCCTGTTCATCTGCGTCACGAATGGCTGCGGGAGCCGTTGGTTGAGTTCCTGCCAACTACAGGTGAAGATGTCGTTGAGCACCGCTGCGTCCGTGTCCTTCGGCAGCATCGTTACCTGATAGCGGTATGCCAGTTCCACCCTTGCCACGCGGTCGGAAGGGTTTCCCACCACTCTCATGGCTCCGATGAGAAGCCGAACTGCCTCCGACGCATCCAACTGATAGGCTTCGGCACTGACCATTTTCAGGTCGGGCAGCAAGCGGTTGCAGGTGCTGCATATCAGTTGTGCATGGTATTTCCTGCGCACCAGTATGGCGATGTCCGACGGCTGAACGCCTTGTTGCAGCAACTCCTTTACGCGGTTGGCAACCCGTTCCGCCTCCTTCGGTGCGTACTCGTCCTTGTTCACCCCATCTTCCGGTTTGCGTAGGCTGATTTCCACATATCCCTCGCCCTTGTGTTTGTCGGACACCTGCTGGTGCATGTCGGTGTATGCCTTGCCCAGTTCTTCGCTCTCCCTGTTCATCTTTTCTTTATATAGGCTTTGCAGTTTCTCGCTGGCTTTTGGGAAAAATGTATTGTTGAACTTCACCACGGTTTCGCTGCTTCGCCAGTTGGTATCGAGTTTCTGCACGTCGGTCTGTCCCCGAAACTCCGGATTTTCCTCCATGCCGTTGAGAATTCCCCAGTCGCTGTTGCGCCAGCGGTAGATGCTCTGCTTCACGTCGCCCACGAGCAGGCAGCGGTTTCCCGAAGCGAGGCTGTTGCTCAGGAGCGGCGTAAAGTTCAGCCATTGCAGCGTGGAGGTGTCTTGGAATTCGTCAATCATGATGTAGCGAATCTGCGAGCCCCCCATGCGTTCGTAGACGAAGGGAATGTCGCTGCGGTCGATGATGCGGTTGAGAAAGTGCGACGTGTCAGCCAACAGGAAGCGCCCCGTCTTTGTATTGATTTGTCGCATTCGCCATTCCACCTCGCCAAGCAAGCGCAATTCGTTGATGTGCTTGCTGATGCCGTTGAGGGTGTCTCGCAATGGGGTGGTGTCACCTACCCATTGGACAGCACGTTGCAGCAGTGGCATCAGTTTGTCCTTAATGACCTCTATGCGTTGGGGAGTGGATTTCCCTTTTTTCAGCCATTCTGCGCTATCCGTTAACTTGTCCTGTATTCTTTTCCCCACATCCTCGGGGTTTTTGCTACCCAAATTGCGGACAAAATTGAAGATGGTTGTCGCATAGGACACCGGAGAGTTGTCTCCATCCAATCCATGTCGCGTGCACACGTCGAAGAACTCGTCGCTGATGGCTTTCACCTCGTTCATCAGCCGTTGGCGCAACAGCTTTTCAGCGTGTTGGTAGCGCTCCACCGATGCTGTGAGGTAGTCGGACTCCGTCATCTGCTCCGAATTTTTGGTGATGGCCTGACGGAAGTCTTCTTTGAACAATTGCTTTGAAAACTTGCGCAGTTCCCTGTCAATCTTCCAGTCCTTATCGTTCTCAATCTGTTCGCCAATCACCTCCAGCACAGTTTCCAACAACTTCTTGTTGATGTCCGCCGCCAACGAATCGATGAGTGCGTCTACGGCTTCTGACAGCACCATGTCTTGCTCCAGTTCCAACTGCAGGCTGGGCGACAAGTCCAGTTCGCGTGCCAATTCCATCACGATACTGTAGAAAAACGAGTCTATCGTCTCCACGCGCACTCTGCCCCAGTCTGCCACCATCATCTGCAACGCCTCGTCTGCACGTCGGCGCACAAACGCCACGTCGTCAGGCTCTGTGCGCCGCAGCACACGTCCCGACTTTTCGTCGCGCAACGGCTCTGCCAACACGGCCTCGACGTAAGACTCGCTGTCCGTCAGTCCGTTGGCGATGCCGTACAACTGCTCCACAATGCGTTGTTGCATCTCCGCCGTCGCTTTGTTCGTGAACGTGACAGCCAAGATGTGCCGATAGTTATATGGGTTTTCAATCAGCAACTTGATGTATTCCACTGCCAGCCGGAAGGTCTTTCCGCTTCCCGCCGACGCCTTGACCACTTGCAGTGTGGCCGGCTTCCCTGTTTTCTGCGTCATGTTTTTCGTAGTTTGGTAAACAATGACAAAGATAGGTAAAAAATCGTCTGCCTCCAAATCTTCTTCCACTCCCTACACGCATGCGCGCGCGTGCGTATATAATAAGGTATGTCTGCTGACGCG